>NZ_RZSX01000650.1:0-3755 GCF_004023105.1 Mesorhizobium sp. M5C.F.Ca.IN.020.32.2.1
CCGACATAGTCGACGATGAGACCCGCCTGTTTGCCCGGCGCAACACGGTTCGCCCGCGCAATCGTCTGCATCAGCGTGTGATTCTTCATCGGCTTGTCGAGATAGATCGTGGAGCAGGTCGGCACGTCGAAGCCGGTGATCCACATGGCGCAGACGAAGACCAGCCTGAGCGGGTCGTCCGCTGCCTTGAAGCGCTCGTCGAGTTCCTCCTTGACCATCCGTTGGCGGTGCGGCCGGATGTCGGCTCCGCGCTTTGCTATGACCTCGATTTCGTTCTGCGATTGGCTGACGATGACCGCCATGTCGGTCGCCTCCAGCCACGCCAGTTGCTCCTCCAGCGCCTTCCGCTCGACAGTATCGATGATTGCTGCAATGCGGACCCGCTCCTGCTTCAGGTGCGCGGTCCAATGCACCTGCACCTTGTCGTACATCCGGACGGCGGTCGCCTTGTCGATCGCCACGAACATCGCCTTGCCGCGATAGCCGCGACCGGTGAAATGACGCACCAGATCGGCCGCGACCTTATCGAGCCGGTCGTCATTGGTGATGAGGTGGTATTGTTTGGCGAACTGCTTCGCCAATAGCTCTTCCGCTTTGGGGTCGAGCCCGGCATCGTCGAGAACCTTGGCGATCTCCTCATCGAGATCGGCGCTCTTGAGTTGCAGCTCTGGCAGCCGGCTCTCGTAATAGAGCGGCACTGTCGCGCCATCTGCAATCGACTGAGCGAAGTCGTAGACCGAGACATAGTCGCCGAACACCTCGCGCGTACGTTCCTCTTCGCCTGCGATCAGCGGCGTTCCGGTGAAGCCGAGGAAAGCAGCGTTGGGGAGTGCCGCCCGCATGTTGGCGGCAAGCACGTCGTACTGGCTGCGATGTGCCTCGTCGGTGATGACGATGACATCGGAACGGTCCGACAGCATTGGATAGACCTCTCCGCGCTCAGTGCCGAACTTCTGAATCAGCGAGAATATGTATCGTTCGTTCCCGGTCAGGAGTTCCTGGAGATGCTTGCGCGACCCTGCCTGAACCAATTGGCGGTCCTTGGTCAGAGCGCCGCAAGAGGAGAAGGTGTCGGCAATCTGGTCATCGAGTTCCGTGCGATCGGTGACGATGACGAAGGTCCAATCACCGGGACGTTTCCTCAGCACCTTTCGACTGAAGAACATCATGGAGAAGCTCTTGCCCGAGCCTTGAGTGTGCCAGAACACCCCAAGACGGCCCTGGTTCTCCCTCAACTTGCCTACGGCCTCGATCGCGCGGTTTACCCCGAGATATTGGTGATTCTTGGCGAGAATCTTGATCAGGCCCTTCTCACCCTCCTGGAAGGCAATGAAGTTCTCGACAATGTCGAGGAAGCGTTCGGGACGACAAGTGCCTCGGATCAAGGTCTCCAACGAGACGACGCCCTCCTCCTCCTCGTCGTCAATTTTCTTCCAATCGGTGAAGAACTCGAAGGGCGCGAGCGGCGCTCCGAGCTTGGCTTCATGGCCATTTGAAAGGATGACGAAGGCGATGGGCAAAAAGACTTGCGGGATTGCGGTTCGGTAGTCCTTGAGATTGCCGTCATAGGCGTCCGCTATTGAGCGGTAGAGCGCCTTGAGTTCGATGAAGAGCAGCGGGATGCCGTTGACGAAACCGACCAGATCGGCGCGGCGGGTGTAGAGATCGCCTGAGAACCAGACCTGACTGGCGAGCAGGAAGTCGTTCGCGCCGGCATTCTCCCAGTCGATAATGCGTACCGTTTCGTCGCGCAGCGATCCGCCCGGAGACCTTACCTTCACCTTTACGCCGTCGCGCAGCATTCCGTGCAGATCTGCATTCGCGCGGTTTGGCTCCAGCGCTGTCCTTTCGCTCGCAAGCAAGGCGTAGGCTTCGTCGAGGGCGGATTGCGGTATTCCGGGGTTCAGCTTGGAAAGTGCCGCCCGGAGGCGGTTCGGAAGAAACGCGTCACGACGCGATTCACGCCCTTCAGGACTCGGCCGTGGCGTCGAGGAAGTACCGAACTCACCATAGAGATTGGCGGCCTGCCAGCCAAGAATCTTGAAGAGGCCGATGGCAGGCTGTTCAATAAGCTCATCTTCAGAGAAGCCGCGATAGCTCGGCGTCCTCTGTTCGTAGATGAGATCGCCCCTTTCGCTCATGCGTCCTCGTCGGGCTCACCGTTCGCACTGTCGTCAGCACCAAGATCGAGCGACTTCATTCGCGGGATGAATGCCAACCGCAGCGATGGGGTAAGGGTGTGGGCTTCGCCCAGCCAGACAGCCTTGGCGGAAATCGTTGTCAGCCGCCCAAGCTTTGGGAAGGTCACTCCGCCGCCTCCATAAGCTCTTCCGCTTGTGACAGATCGATCTCGCCGGAGATGAGCTTGGGCAACAGGAGATCACGTTGGGCGCGGAGGTTGCGATTGGCGCGACTCAGTCTCCGACAGAGGGAATGTACGGAGTGAATTAACTTGTCAAACTGCTGCATCAAGGTGATTGGCGGAGTTACAAGCAGTAGCCGCTTGAAGTCCTTCAGGATGATTCTGGGGATGGCGGCGCCAGTGCGGCTGTCCTTGATGCGACGGCTCACAGCATCGGACTTCAAAGCAGAAACCAAGAACTCCTTATGGGTTTCTGGCTTTGGACGCACTATGGCGATCGAAGAAAGGAGCACAATATCCAGATCTTCGCATACGAGAAATGTATGCTTGTTGAGGTTCGCGCCGTCCTTGGCAATTAGTATATCGCCAACCAGCGGTTTGCAGTCGTTTCGGACCAAGTCCGAATAGTCAGCATCGTCGATGATCCTGCAGCCGGACGGTTCAAACTCCCAATCCGTCATGTCCTTCACGGATGCCATGAGCCGGCCATTTTGAGCAGTCGGCGGGCTTTTGTGTGCGCCGTCAGTGATGCGTTGACAAAAGTCCATCAACTCGGTCACCGTCCAGCCCTCAGGGATCGGCCCAAGCGGACTGTCGACGAGCGGCAAACCTTCACAGCCAGGGGCGCGGAAATGGACGAACCACTCCTCGTAAATGCGTCGCGCCATTTCCTCCAAGCCCGCAATCCGCCGGGTGTTGTTATCGATCAGGTCGTCATAGGCGGAAAGGATTGAAGCGTATCTCCGTTGAGCCTCAAGCTCAGGTAGTTGCACTTCAAACTGCTCAAGGCCGGCTTTCGTGAGCGCCTCGCGGGTCGCGCCACCGCCAGCAGTGGCGAGTAGCTTGTCCTTGTAAAGAGGCGAGGCCAGCAATCGTGCCAGATAAGGGCCCCACGCACGCTTTGCATCTGCTCTGATAATCGCAACGTGCTGATTCACACGCGCGCCAGCAAGTTCCTTAGGGGCGGGACAGCAACGCGCAACAGAGGCCCCGGTGATATTCAAGAGAACGTCCTTCTCTTGCACCGTCACGTGCGACAGCTTGCGAGCTTGCATCACGTCCATGAACGCCAAGTCTTTGTAGACGAACTCAAGGTCATAAACGTTCAGGCTACGGATCAACGGAATACCCGTTTCGAGGTAAGCCTCCTTGCCACCGGTTGGCGTGGCACCGCTACCGATCTTGGTCGTCACATCCATAAGTCGGTAAGTTGTAAGAGCCATTGGCTATTCCGCCGCAACAAGTATCGTGGCCAAGTTTGCATCAATCTGCGCCTCCAACACTCGCGCCTCCGTAGTCAGCCGTTCGAACTCTTCCTGTAATTCTTCCAGTCTCTCCGCGAAATCGACATCTTCGGCCTCACCTGCCTTTGCGCCGACATAACGCCCTGGAT
>NZ_RZSX01000651.1:0-3754 GCF_004023105.1 Mesorhizobium sp. M5C.F.Ca.IN.020.32.2.1
GTCGAGCAACTGACCTCGTTCAAGTACCGCGTGCGCGGGACGGGACAGGTGCGGCCTTGACGTTATTTGCCGTTAGAGCCTGAGGGCGCTACTCGTGTCAGAGGGGGGCGCCTAGCGCGATGCTGTCATCTTCCGAGCCCGCCGTCTCCTCCCACTATCTGAAGATGCCACATGCCGGAAAAGGCTTGGCCGTCGGGCTGTTCGGCGGTTCGTTCAACCCGCCGCATGCCGGCCATGCACTGGTCGCCGAGATCGCGCTCAGACGTCTGGCGCTCGATCAGCTGTGGTGGATGGTGACGCCGGGCAATCCGCTCAAGAGCGCGCGGGAACTGGCGCCGCTTGCCGAGCGGCTGCGCCTGTCCGAGCAGGTCGCCCGGAACCCGAAGGTCAAGGTCACCGCCTTCGAAGCAACCCATTATGTCCGCTTCACCGCCGACACGCTGGCCCTGGTCAAGGCGCGCAATCCGGGCGTCGACTTCGTCTGGATCATGGGCGCCGATTCCTTGCGCGATTTCCATCGCTGGCAGCGCTGGCGCCAAATCGTGATGACGTTTCCGATCGCGGTGATCGATCGCCCTGGCGCGACGCTGTCGTTCCTGTCGTCGGTTGTCGCCAAGACCTTCGATTACGCGCGTGTCGACGAAGGCGACGCGCCGCGGCTGGCCCGGATGAAGGCGCCGGCCTGGACGTTCATCCACGGCCCGCGCTCGTCGCTGTCGTCGACCGCGATCCGCAAGATGGCTAAGGGATAGGCGTCACCTTCTCCCACAGGGGAGAAGGGAAGACCGCTGATGTCGCATTTGCGGCTGCTTTTCCCTGATCCGTGGGCGATCCTGCGCGGGCATGACGTTTCTCGAGCGAAGCCAGACCCAACGCGATCCGGCGCAGGGCAGCCCGCCAGCCCCGGCGATCGCCATTGCCAGCATCGTCGCGTCGATGGCGCTGGTTGCGGTCGGCAACGGACTGATGTTCGCCTATATTCCGGTCCGGCTCGGCGCCGAGGGCTTCGATCCTACCTGGGCCGGGCTGATCGTCACCGGCCTTTCGGCCGGCGGCCTGGCAGGCTGCATCTTGACCGGTCCGCTGGTGCGGCGCGTCGGCCATGCTCGCGCGTTCATGGTGCTGTCGGCGCTGATCGTGCTGTCGAACGCCGCCGTCGGGGCCGGGCCGCAACCGCTGTCGTGGATCGCGGCACGCGCGCTCTATGGCTTTGCCATATGCGGCCTGTTCATCGTCGCGCAAAGCTGGCTGAACGACGTCGTCGCCAACGCCATACGCGGCAGGGTCATGGCCTTCTTCTACGTCGCCTATGTCGCCGGGCTCGGCGTCGGCTATTCGACACTGGCGCTGATCGATATAAGGGCTGCGGACGCGCCCTTGATCGGCATCGCCTTCACCGCGCTGTCGATCCTCCCCGTTGGGCTGACGCGGCTCGCCCAGCCACCGCCGCCGCAGGCGGCGTCGGTCGCGCTTGGCCGGGCCTGGCGGATTTCGCCGGTGGGCGTCGCCGGCATGGTTGCCGTCGGCGGCCTGTCGATGACGATTTCGGGCTTCGCGCCGATCCATGCCACGGCCAAGGGCTACAGCCAGGCAGATGTGGCACTGCTTTTGTCGGCGATGCCTGTCGGCACATTGATCCTGCAGATCCCGCTTGGATGGATTTCCGACCGCACCGACAGGCGATTTGTGCTGGTCGCCGCTTCGGCGCTTGCCATGGTGGCGGGCCTGTTCGCCATCGGCTTCGATGGTGGTGCGCTGGCGGCGCTGGTCGTCATCTATGTCGTCTGGGCCGGCGCGTCGGAATCGATCTATTCGCTGGCCAGCGCACATGCCGCCGACCGCGCCGGCAAGGACGACATGGTGGCGCTGTCCAGTTCGCTTCTTTTTGCGTGGTCACTGTCCGGCTTCATCGTGCCCGGCATCGTGACCGGGCTTTCCGCCATCTATGGAACGCAGGCTTTCATCTATGTGGCCATCGTCATTGCCACTGGTTTTTGCCTGTTCGTGCTGTGGCGTGTGGTGGCGATGTCACCTGTCCCCGCCGCCGAAACCGGCAATTTCGCGCCGATGACCGCGCAGGCACCGCTGCCGGTAGACCTCGCTTTCCCATCCGAAGAACAGCGTCGCGCGGACAAGGAGACCTACGCCGGCAATTGATCATATCACTGTCGGGTGGCGGCTTCCTGCCGTGGCGCTTCCGGCGGCGGCGCGGGTATAGAAACGCCTTCGCTGTCGAAAGCCTGCTTGGCGCGTTTGGTGAGATCGATCTGGGTGGCGAAGAAATCCGCAGCCGAGGTCCAGTAGCGCAAGGTGATGGCGACGTTGCTGTCGCCGACGGTCGCTACAAAGGCAATCGGCGCCGGCTCCCGCCTGACGCGTCGGTCGGCGGCGGCGACGCCGAGCATGGTCTTTTGAGCGAAATCGATGTCGTTCCAGGAGCCGATGGTCAGCGTGATGTCGCCACGTCGGGCACCGTTGCGTGTATAGTTGCGCACAGGCTGGTTCCACAGCGTCGAATTGGGGGCGAGGATGTAGACGCCGTCGACCGTTCTCAACGTGGTGGCGAACAGGCCGATTTCCTCGATGGTCCCGGCGATGGCGCCGACCTCGACATACTCGCCGATGCGGAATGGCCGCAACGCCAGCAGCATGATGCCGGCGGCAATGTTCTGCAGCGTACCCTGCAGCGCCAGGCCGATGGCCAGGCCGATGGCACCAATGGCGGCAATGATCGAGGTCGTCTGGACGCCGAACTGGCCGAGCACCATGACGACGACGAGGATCAGTATGGCGTAACGGACGATCCTCGAGAAGAAGTGGCGCAGCGTCGTGTCGAAGCCATGGATATGGCCGAGGCCGGCATAGATCGAGCGCTGGGCAAGACCGGCGACGGTATAGCCGAGGACCAGCAGGATGACGGCGCCGATTGCCGAGAAGGCGTACGAGACGACCAGCGCGCTGAGCTGCGCAAGGCCGGACTGCACGGTGAGGAGAGCGTTCTGAGGGTCGATAGGCATGAGGGGGATCCGGTTGGTCAATGCGCCGATAACCCAGGCCAGGCGAGAAGAGTTCCGTTTTTTCTTCAACTACGGAACCGGAAGAACGGTTCTTCGTTGGCTACAGCAGGGCTGCCGTCTTGAAACTGCAACGCAACTCTGCCTATCTAAGGGGTGTCACCTGCTTTGAAGGGTGATTTGGTTGTTCTTGCTGCGAAAGGAAATACACTGAGAACAGCACTGTGGAAGAAGGCCGACATCGTGCCTTCGCCGGCCGGGATCAGCGTAAACGACGCCGTGTCCCGCGCCATCAAGACAGTCCTTGCCAGTCTGGAAGACTCCAAGGCCGAAAACATCGTCTCAATCGACATTCAGGGAAAATCGAGCCTCGGTGACTATATGGTCATCGCGTCCGGCCGATCGCACCGTCATGTCTCGGCTGTCGCCGATCATCTCCTCAAGGCGCTCAAGGATGCCGGGCTCGGCACGGCGCGCGTCGAGGGACTGGCCGGCGCCGACTGGGTCCTGATCGATTCGGGCGACATCATCGTCCATGTCTTCCGTCCCGAAGTCCGCGACTTCTATAATCTCGAAAAGATGTGGCAAGCGCCGGACCTCGAGGAAGAGACCCTCCACTGAGCCGAATTTGATTGATGCATGTCGTTCCCAAAACCGGTGACCACTTTTGGTGACATGCATTAGCGGCTCTTCGAGGCAGGGATGAAAATCACCGTTCACGCCGTGGGCCGGATGAAAGC
>NZ_RZSX01000652.1:0-3753 GCF_004023105.1 Mesorhizobium sp. M5C.F.Ca.IN.020.32.2.1
ATCGTCGGCCTTCGGCTGCATGCCGTAATAGGCGACAGCGGCAGCCAGATCCGGCGTGTTGGCAGCCAGCGTGTTCACCGTGCCGCCGCCCCAGCAGAAGCCGACCGCGCCGACCTTGCCGTTGCCATCCGCGTGTTCTTTGAGGAAAGCGACTGTTGCGACCGCATTGGCGCCGACCTGTGCCGGATCCAGCTTGGAAAACAGGTCACGCGTCCTGTTTTCATCGGCCGGCGTGCCGCCGAGCGGCGTCATGAAGTCCGGCGCAAGCGCCACGAAGCCTTCCAGCGCCACGCGCCGCGCCACATCGCGTATATGCGGGTTGAGTCCTCTGTTCTCATGCACGACAATGACCGTGCCGAGCTTGCCGGTCTGATCCGCTGGCTTGACCAGATAGCCCTTCATCTCGCCACCGCTGCCGGGATAGCTGATGTCCTCGCCTTTTACGCGAGGATCGTCGTCCGCGACGATTGCCGCCTGGGCCGAATTCGCCGCCAGCAGCGGCGCAATTGCGGCCGCCGCCGCACCTGATCCGGCAAGCCTGGTCAACTGTTCCATGAAGCGCCGCCGGTCGAGCGTCAGATGCGTGTATTCGTCATAGGCGTCTATCATCGCCTGGGTAATGGCGGGTCTCGTGACGGCTGGGCTGGCAGGGCTCGGTTTTGTCATGGCGCTCTCCTCGGCTTCGGGAAGTACTTCCGCCGCGCAACATAGGATAGAAGCCCTCATGGTCCAGTCACGGATGAGTGACGCCCTCCACAACGTCGGGTCGGCCTGCATTGGCTATGCCGGCGGCGGCACGTCCGCGTGCGGGGCCAGCTTGGAGATGTGTTGTAAGTTCCGGCCTTGATCGAGAACAAAACGGAGACACTTCTGGCCTTTCGCTGCCGAATCACTACATTCGGGGACAATGTCCGGCTTTTCGGAAGATATGCCATTTTTTGACGAACCGAACGCGCGGCCCGTGGCCCCGTCGGGCCTTGCTGCGCGTGCCATGGCTGCGCGCAGCGGCCACAACAATGCACCCGATTATCTGAACGGGCTCAATCCCGAGCAGCGGCTGGCGGTGGAAACCACCGAAGGCCCGGTTCTTGTGCTGGCCGGCGCCGGCACCGGCAAGACGCGCGTCCTGACTACCCGCATCGCTCACATCCTCGCCACCCGTAGGGCTTACCCCAGGGAAATCCTCGCCGTCACCTTCACCAACAAGGCCGCGCGCGAGATGAAGCAGCGCATCGGCCTGCTAATAGGCGAAGGCAATGTCGAAGGCATGCCGTGGCTCGGCACCTTCCACTCGATTGGAGTGAAGCTGCTTCGCCGCCACGCCGAACTTGCCGGGCTCAAATCCGACTTCACCATTCTCGACACCGACGATGTCGTGCGCCTGATCAAGCAGATCATCCAGGCCGAAGGGCTGGACGACAAGCGCTGGCCGGCCAAGCAGTTCGCCCAGATGATCGACAGCTGGAAGAACAAGGGGCTAGGGCCCGCCGACATTCCCGAGGGCGACGCCCGCGCCTTCGCCAACGGCAAGGGCCGCGAGCTCTACAAGGCCTACCAGGAGCGGCTGAAGACGCTGAACGCCTGCGACTTCGGCGATCTTCTCTGCCACCCGATCCGCATCTTCCGAGCCAATCCGGACGTGCTGAAGGAATATCACAAGCGCTTCAAATACATCCTCGTCGACGAGTATCAGGACACCAACACCGCCCAATACATGTGGCTGCGCCTGCTGGCGCAACGGCCGGATGCCGGACGTGCTTCAACGTCGACAGATCTGCGATCGGCCGAAGGCCGCAAGCCCGACCGGGCGCCCGAGCCGTTGCGAGGCCCGCGCGGAGGGCCCGCGCCGGCAGGCGCGGAACAGCCCGTGAGCGAAAACAAAGTAAATATTTGCTGCGTCGGCGACGACGACCAGTCGATCTATGGCTGGCGCGGGGCCGAGGTCGACAATATCCTGCGCTTCGACAAGGATTTCCCCGGCGCCAAGATCATCCGGCTGGAGCGCAACTACCGCTCCACCGCGCACATCCTCGGCACCGCCTCCCACCTCATCGCCCACAATGAGGGCCGCTTCGGCAAAACGCTGTTCACCGAAAAGGTCGCTGAGGACGACGAGAAAGTGCATGTCCACGCCGCCTGGGATTCCGAGGAAGAGGCCCGCGCCGTCGGCGAAACCATCGAAGCCTACCAGCGGCAGAAGCACAATCTCAACGATATGGCCATTCTTGTCCGCGCCTCCTTCCAGATGCGCGAGTTCGAGGACCGCTTCGTCACGCTCGGTCTCAACTATCGCGTCATCGGCGGCCCTCGCTTTTACGAGCGTCTCGAAATCCGCGATGCGCTAGCCTTCTTCCGCGTCGTCGCCCAAGGCGCCGACGACCTCGCCTTCGAGCGCATCGTCAACGTGCCGAAGCGCGGGTTGGGCGAAGCCACCATCCGCCAGATCCACGACACCGCCAGGGCGCTGCGCATCCCGATGCTGGAGGCTGCGGAAAAACTCGCCGAGAGCGACGAACTGAAGCCGAAGCCGCGCGCAGCATTGCGCGAAGTCGCCGCCAATTTCGAGCGCTGGCAGAAGGCGCTGGAGACCACGCCGCACACCGAGCTCGCCGAGACCATCCTGGAGGAGAGCGGCTACACCGACATGTGGAAGAACGACCGCTCGGCGGAAGCGCCCGGCCGGCTGGAAAACCTGAAAGAACTGATCCGCTCCATGGAGGAGTACGAATCGCTGCGCTCCTTCCTCGAACATGTCGCACTCGTGATGGACGCCGAGCAGAACGCCGAGCTCGACGCCGTCAACATCATGACGCTGCATTCGGCCAAGGGCCTCGAATTCGAGACGGTGTTCTTGCCTGGTTGGGAGGAAGGTCTTTTTCCACACCAGCGCGCGCTCGACGAGGGCGGCCGCTCCGGGCTCGAGGAAGAACGGCGGCTGGCCTATGTCGGGCTGACCCGCGCCAAGAAGAACCTGCATTTGTGGTTCGTCTCCAACCGCCGTATCCACGGCCTGTGGCAATCGACCATCCCGTCGCGCTTCCTCGAGGAATTGCCGGAAGCCCATGTCGAAGTCGCAGAGAGCGGCAACAGCTACGGTGGTTACGGCAATTCCTACGGCGGCGGTTCTTTTGCCCCGGGACGTGGTGGCCGGCAGAATCCCTATGGCGCGTCGCGCTTCGACAATGTGGGCGGCAATACAGGCGGCACTGAGAAATCCGGCGCCTTCTCCAGCACCTATGCGACGCCGGGCTGGCAGCGCGCACAACAGAACCGCACTGAGGCGACCGACCGCAACTGGGGCTCGCGTTCCGGCCACCAGGTCGAGCGCATCGGCTATGGCGAAACCGACAGTGGCTATGGCGCCGGCCGCACCTCGATCAAGGGCCGCACCATCGACGGCGAGCTGGTCGCCAAATCCGTCGCCGACAAGCCGTCGGCCTTCAATGTCGGCGACCGCGTCTTCCACCAGAAATTCGGCAACGGCAATATTTCGGCCATCGAAGGCAACAAGCTGACCATCGACTTCGACAAGGCCGGCCAGAAACGTGTGCTGGACGGGTTTGTCACGGGGGTGTGAGCGTCGGTCCCGTTCAGCGATACCGCGCCTGGTTCCATTTGTGGCCGAGCAGCGACAGGATGATGATCAGCCCGTTGAAGAACTGGACGTAGAAGCCGCTCAGGCCCGCCGCGACGACGCCGGTCTGGATGAACGACACGGTGACCGCGCCAATCGCACCGCCGACGACCGCTGTC
>NZ_RZSX01000653.1:0-3746 GCF_004023105.1 Mesorhizobium sp. M5C.F.Ca.IN.020.32.2.1
GCTCGAAGCCGGTCAGGTGGACCCGCGCCAGCATCTCCATCACGACAGGCGCAGCCTTGGCCCGCGACACGCCCTTCAGCCGCAGCGGCAGCCAGACATTGTCGAAGACATCGGCCCAGGGCAGCAGCGTCGGCTCCTGGAAGACGAAGCTGATATTCGAGCGGTCGACAGAGCTGCTGCCGCGCCAGTCGAGCACGCCGGAGGTCGGCGTCGCAAGACCCGCAATGAGGCGCAAGGCCGTCGACTTGCCGCAGCCGGACGGGCCAAGAAGGCTGAGAAAGTCGCCTTCCCGGATCGTCAGGTCGACATCGCTGAGCGCTGTCACGCCGTTGGAAAAGACCTTGCCGACGCCACGCAGCGCCAGCAGCATCGGACCTTTGCCCGATGCGCTTGCCGGCGCTTGCGGCACTTTCTCCTGCATCATGCCTGGGTGCTATTTCTTCAGGTCGATCCCGACGCCCTTGTTAACGAAGGCCAGCGTGTAGGACTTCTTGATGTCGACGCCGGCCGGCACGACCTTGGCCTTGACCATCTTGTCGTAGAAGCTTTCGATGCGCGCGTCAGTCATCGCACCGATGCCGAGTTTTTCCGTGTCGCCGGAATCGACGATGCCGAATTTCTTCATCTGCTCGATCGAAAACGCGATCTGCTCGTCGCTGATGTCGGGGTTATCCTTCTTGATCGCCGCGTTGGCGGCAGCGTTGTCGCCGTAGAGATAATTGTACCAACCCTTGGCCGAGCCATCGACGAAGCACTGAACCACCTCCGGCCGCTTGTCGATCGTGGCCTGCATGGTCTCGATCGTCGTCGCATAGGTATCGAAGCCGTAGTCGGCGAGCAGGAACAGATTGGGCTGGAAGCCGCCTTCCTTGGCGACGGCGAAGGGCTCCGAGGTCACGTAACCCTGCTGGATCGACTTCGGATTGGCGATGAAAGGTGCGGGGTTGAACGTATAGGGCACGCGCTTGGCCGGATCGAAGCCGAACTCCGTGATCATCCATTGGAAGAAGCTCTGTGCACCTTCGTCGCCAATAATGTACTGGTCCGCGTTCTTCAAATCCTCCCATTTGTCGAGGCCCTGACCCGGATGGCTCATGATCACCTGCGGCTCTTTCTGGAATGAGGCGGCGACCACGCGCAGCGGAATGTCCTGCTGAACGGCGTCGAAGGCCTGCAGCATGTTGCCGCCCATGTAGAAGTCGATCTTGCCGGCGAGCAACAGCGGCCGACCGCTGACCTGCGGGCCACCTTGCATGATCGTCACGTCGAGCCCGCAAGCCGCATAGGTGCCATCAGCGGCTGCCTGATAATAGCCACCGTGCTCGGCCTGGGCGAGCCAGTTGGTGCCGAAGGTGACCTTCTCGTTCGCTGCCGCACTTAGCGTGCTTGCGGCAAGCAGCACGATCGCGCCCACCGAAATCTTAAGTTTTCCGTCCATCCACACCACCCTCTGTTGGCTCCGGCGCGCCACGCACCGGGCTCGACACCATCGACTCAAGAAGCAAGACACATGCCATCACCGAGGCCGCCCGCCTGCGCAACGGTGGTGCACGAAGGCCGGACGGTCATGCTGTACCGGGGGCATCGTGCCTATTTTTTGAACGCCTGTCCACAATCGCCCTGATAGTATGCACTGCATCTTGAACGGGCCGCCAATCCGGCTTTAGGCTGACATCAGATTGGAGATTTTCATGTTCAAATTCCTGGCGCCGGAGTCGATCAAGCCGCCCTTCGCCCGCTACAGTCATGGCATCGAGGTGCCTCCCGGCAAGAGGCTGGTGCTGTGTTCGGGCCAGGTCGCCATCGCTCCGGACGATCAGATCCCGGAGGATGCCGGCGCACAAGCCGAACTCTGTTTTCAGAACATCGCGGCGATTCTTGGCGAGGCCGGGCTTGGACTTTCCGACATAGTCCGCATCAACACCTATGTCACCGACCGCGCCTTCCTGCGGCCCTATATGGACGTTCGCGACCGGCTGTTCACCAGCCCGGCGCCGGCTTCGACGCTGATGATCGTGTCCGGTTTCGCGCGGCCGGAATTCAAGGTCGAGATCGAGGTCATCGCGGCAGGGTGATCGACAGGCGATCCTTCCCGCGCTAGGTCTGGCCGTGCATCGAAGAGGCCAGTCTATCGAAAAGGCCAGTTTATCGAAAAGGCATGACATGACCGCTGCAAACAAACGCGTGTGGTGGGGCGACTACCGGACCACCGAATACGCCACGATCGATCCGGAAGCGACGATCGCCGTTCTGCCGGTGGCGGCGATCGAACAGCACGGCCCGCATCTGCCGGTTTCGACCGACACCTCGATCATGACCGGCATGCTCGACACGGTGATCGCCCGCCTGCCCGCCGATCTCGACATCCGCATCCTGCCCGCCCAGGCGGTGGGTAAGTCGAACGAGCACCTGCATGCACCGGGAACCCTCACTCTGCCGGCGCCGATCTTGATCGAGGCGTGGACCGAGCTTGGCCTGTCGATCGCGCGGGCCGGGCTAAGGAAACTGATCGTCGTCAACTCGCATGGCGGCAACGAAGAGATCATGGGCATCATCACGCGCGAATTGCGCGTGCGTGCAAAGATGCTGGCGGTGAAGACGAGCTGGCAGCGCTTTGGCCGGCCGGCCGGCATGTATACCGAGCTTGAGGATCGCCACGGCATCCATGGCGGCGATGTCGAGACCTCGCTGATGCTGCATTTCCGGCCGGATCTGGTCGACATGTCAAAGGCCGACAATTTCGTGTCCAACGTCGCCCGCGCCGAAAAGGAATTTTCACTGCTGCGCCACACCGGAACGCACGCCTTCGCCTGGATCGCCACCGATCTCAACCCGAACGGCGTGGTCGGCGACGCCAGCATTGCAACGGCCGAAAAGGGCAGGCTTACCGCCAACCATCAGGCCGACGGCTTCATCAGCCTGTTGAAAGATGTGCGCAAGGCGAAGCTGGCCGACTGGCTGGCATAGTCAGGCCATGGTCCCGAACCGAAGGTCAGCGCAGCAAACAGCGGAAGCCGGGTTTCGGAAAAAGATCTTGGGCAAACTCTAAAGCGCGTCGCGTCTGAACGGATTTGTGCGACGCGCTTTAAGCTCTTGATTTTATACATGTCGTTATCCCAAAACCGCTGCGCACTTTTGGGCGACATGCATTAGGCGTCGATCTTCAACTCAAAAGGCGTGCCTTCGAAGGCGTCCGCGCCGCGCCCGATCGCCTGGATCGCGCCGATCATGCGGCCGTTGCGATCGAGCAGCGTATCGGCGACCGCGATCAGCCGCGGGTTAGGTGTCGCCGTCGGCGACAACGCGCGCAGCGTCTCAGCCAATTCGACCTCGCAGCGCTTCGGCGCCAATGCCGCCGCGATGATGTAAGCCGAGGCGGTCGAACGGCTGATGCCGGCATAGCAATGCACGACCAGCGGCCTTGCACGATCCCATCGGCGCGCGAAATCGAGCAGATCGCGGACATGGATTTCGCCCGGCATGGTCATGCCCTCTTGCGCCACCGCAATGTCATGCATGACCAGATGCAGATGGTTTTCCCGGGCGATCGACGCCGGCCGCGTCACCTCGGTACCGGCAGCGAGCAGGGAAAGCAGCCGCTCGGCGCCGGTTCTCGCGACCGTTTCCTCGACCTTCGATAGCGAACAGACATGGATCATTGCTTGACCTCCTTGGTGTTATCGTCACGCTGTTGCGCCCAGTCGGCAAGAGCCGATTCGAGCCGCTGCCATTCCTCGTCAGGACCC
>NZ_RZSX01000654.1:0-3733 GCF_004023105.1 Mesorhizobium sp. M5C.F.Ca.IN.020.32.2.1
GGATCGCCATGGCGCAGATTGATCTCGAGCTGGCCGGCGCCTTCCTCGTGGATCAGCGTATCGATCTCCAGGCCCTGGCTTTCGGAGAAATGGTAGATGTCGTCGATCAGCTCGTCGAACTCGTTGACGCCGGCGATCGAATAGCCGGCGCCACCGCCTATCGCCCGTCCCGAACGCCCGACCGGCGGCGTCAGCGGGTAGTCCGGATCGGGATTCTTGCGCACGAGGTAGAACTCGATCTCGGGCGCCACCACCGGCTTCAGCCCGCGCTTGCCGTAAGCGTCAAGCACACGCTTCAGCACGTTGCGCGGCGTGAACTCGACCGAGCGACCGTCCTGGTGGACGAGGTCGCAGATGACCGCCGCCGTCGGGTCCTCTTCCCACGGCACCACGGTCAGTGTCGACAGGTCCGGCATCAGCTTGAGGTCGCCGTCGTCCTCCGGATAGTGAAAGCCGTTGCCGTCTTCCGGGTAGCCGCCGGAGATCGTCGTCATGAACACCGCCGAAGGCAGCGCCAGCGAGGTGTTGGAGGTAAACTTCTTCGACGGCATCATCTTGCCGCGCGCAACACCCGCCTGGTCGGGCGTGATGCATTCGATATCCTCAATGCCGCGCCACTCCAGCCAGGCGCCGACTTCCTTCCAGTTTTTCACACCACGTTGATTTTTCACGAAGGCAGGCGTGCGGATACGTCCTCCGCGGCTCGACGGACGGACTTCCTTTTTTGCAGGCGGCATCATTCACCAGATTGGGTTGCGGATTTGGGATTATAGCCGGGGGCGGCGAGGGAAGGGAAGGGGAGCCGCGGTTGCGTTCGCCTGCGCAGTTGAAAACTGCTCTGGGCGGCTTAGGTTCGACGCAAGTTCAATGACCTCGGTTGAAGACGTCGAATGCAGAACAATCATGAATTGACCACGATCGGCTTCGATGCCGATGACACGCTCTGGCAGAACGAGCAGTTCTTCCGCATGACCGAAAAGCGCTTTGCCGCGCTGCTCGCCGATCATGCCGAGCAGGAGCACATCTCGGCAAGATTGCTGGAGGCCGAGAAGCGCAACCTCGCCGTCTACGGCTTCGGCATCAAGGGGTTTACCCTGTCGATGATCGAAACGGCAATCGAGATTACCGAGGGCCGCGCGCCGGCCTCGGTCATCGCCGAGATTCTTGCCGCGGGCCGCGAGATGCTTGGCCATCCGATCGAGGCGCTGCCTCATGCGCGCGAAACCGTGGAAAAGCTGGCAGATGCGTATCGCCTGGTGTTGATCACCAAGGGCGACCTCTTCGATCAGGAACGCAAGCTGGCGCAATCGGGCCTGGGTGACCTTTTCGATGCCGTCGAGATCGTCAGCGACAAGAGCCCCGCCACTTATATCAATATCTTCAGCCGCCACGGTGATGGCGCCGAAAGAAGCATGATGGTCGGCAATTCGCTCAAGTCGGACGTGGTGCCGGCCATTGAGGCCGGCAGTTGGGGTATCCACGTGCCGCATGAGCTGACCTGGGCGCTGGAACATGTCGAGCCGCCGATCACCGCGCCTCGTTTCCGCCAGATAGCCGATCTCTCGGAATTGCCCCGGCTGATCGAAAGCATCGGGAAAGCCGGCTGATCGCGTGTCTCGCTGTCGAGCCGGACGTGCGCTGCAGCGCATCGACGCCGGACATCAGCGTGTCGCAGTCCTTGTTGTCCGCTCCGTCATAGGGCCGCGCTGTAGCCGACGCCAAATCCCGCGGCCGCATACAATCCACGACGTCAAGCCGTTTTCTACTTGCAAATCAGTCGCAATTGCAGAATATGCGAAAAGCGCGCGCCGCAGTCGCACGATGGCGGCCAGCGGCGAGACATTAAGAATCGCGACAGGAGAAATTGATGTTCGAGAGATACGGACGACGGGTTGTCGTTGGCTTGATGGCTGCGGTTTTCGTTGCGGCGGTGGCTTCAAGCCCAGCGAAAGCCCAGGAAAAATTCAAGGTGGTGACGACCTTCACAGTCATCGCCGACATGGCGAAGAACGTGGCGGGCGATGCAGCAATCGTGGAATCGATCACCAAGCCTGGAGCGGAGATCCACAATTACGCGCCGACGCCGGGCGATATTCAGCGGGCGCAAGGTGCACAGCTCATTCTGTGGAACGGGCTCAACCTCGAACTCTGGTTCGAAAAATTCTTCCAGAACCTCAGCGACGTGCCCGGCGCTATTGTCTCCGAGGGCGTCCAGCCGATGAGCATCGCCGAGGGACCCTATACGGGCAAACCGAACCCGCATGCCTGGATGTCGCCGGCAAACGCGCTGATCTACGTCGACAACATCCGCAACGCCTTCGTCGCGCACGATCCGGCGCATGCCGAGACCTACAAGGCCAATGCAGAAGCCTACAAGGCAAAGATAGAGGCGGCCGTCGCGCCGATCCGCGATAAGCTTGCCTCGATCCCGCAGGACAGGCGCTGGCTGGTGTCGAGCGAAGGCGCTTTCTCCTACCTCGCACGCGATTTCGGGCTGAAGGAGCTTTATTTGTGGCCGATCAACGCTGACCAGCAAGGCACCCCCCAGCAGGTTCGCAAGGTGATCGACGCCGTCAGGGAAAACAAGATCGTCGCCGTCTTCAGCGAAAGCACCGTGTCGGACAAGCCGGCCCGGCAGGTCGCGCGTGAGACAGGAGTGCATTACGGCGGCGTGCTCTACGTCGATTCTCTCAGCGAGGCGGACGGCCCGGTGCCGACCTATATCGACCTGCTGCGTGTGACATCGGATACGGTTCAGAAAGGCCTCGCCGCAGGGCTGTCGCAATGAACGAAGCCGTTCCGCCTCTTGCCCCCGCGTCCGAGGATGCGGGAGGCGGTCTCGCCGTCCGCGGCGCGACTGTCACCTACCGCAACGGCCACACGGCGCTGCGGGATGCGAGCTTTGAAATTCCGACAGGCACGATCACGGCGCTTGTCGGTGTCAACGGCTCGGGCAAGTCGACGCTGTTCAAAGCCATCATGGGCTTCGTGCGGGTGGCAAAGGGAGAGATTATTGTTCTCGGACAGCCGGCCGCGGCCGCGCTGAGGAAGAACGTCGTCGCCTATGTGCCGCAGGCCGAGGAGGTCGACTGGAACTTTCCAGTACTGGTCGAGGACGTCGTCATGATGGGTCGCTACGGCCATATGGGCATGATGCGCCTTCCGAAGGCGGCTGATCGCGAGGCGGTTACGGCCGCGCTTGCGCGTGTCGGCATGAGCGATTTCCGCAAACGCCAGATCGGCGAGCTTTCGGGCGGGCAGAAAAAGCGCGTCTTTCTCGCTCGGGCGCTGGCGCAGGACGGGCGCGTCATCCTGCTCGACGAGCCCTTCACCGGCGTCGACGTCAGGACCGAGGACGCTATCATCGAACTGCTGCGCGCGCTCCGGAACGAAGGCCGAGTGATGCTGGTCTCGACGCATAATCTGGGTAGCGTGCCGGAGTTCTGCGACCGTGCCGTGCTGCTCCGGAATACGGTCCTTGCCTACGGGCCGACAGGCCAGACCTTCACGCAGGCGAACCTGGAAAAGGCTTTCGGCGGCGTCTTGCGTCATTTCGTGCTGGGCGGCGCCGGGCTGCATGAGGACGACGACAGGCGCCGCCTTGCCGTCATCACCGACGACGAACGGCCACTGGTCTTCTACGGAGAGAACGGAGCCATGCAGCACAAGATGCGGGAACCGGACGAATGAGTGTCCTGCTCGAGCCGTTCGGCTACGAATATATGCTCAATGC
>NZ_RZSX01000655.1:0-3728 GCF_004023105.1 Mesorhizobium sp. M5C.F.Ca.IN.020.32.2.1
GCCTTGGACCGTGGGACCAGGCGGCGGCGATCGCCGCACCCAGGAACCAGCGGCCGATGCCTTGGCCGGTCGCGTGCTCCATCATGCCGAAATAGGCAAGTTCCACTTCTTCCGGCAGATGCGGCTTTAGGTCAAAGAAACCGGCCGGCGACCCATCGAGATACAGCACCCTGATGTCGCGGTCCTCGCGATGGATGCCCGCAGAAAGCTCCTCGTTGCTGAGCCTCAGCACGTTGACCCAGTGCCATTTGCGGCCTACCCGATCCATCAGGTAGCGGTAGAAATGCAGCGGAATGTCCTTGGTCTTCAGCAATGCGATCTGGCGGTTGTACGGCACCGGCGGCGAGTAGGCCGGCGGCACATGCATTTCGAGAAACGTCACCGTGACCTCGATGTCTTCAAGCGCTCCGTTTTCCATCACTGTCGATCCTTGCCCGTCACGACTGGCGTATCGCTAAGCCCACCCCATTCCGTCCATGAACCGTCGTAGAGCCTGTTGTCGGTATGGCCAAGCGTCTCGAGCGCGAGCGTGATCGCCGCCGCAGTGACGCCTGAGCCGCAAGAGGTGACGACCGGCTTCGACAGGTCGATGCCGGCGTCCTCGATCACCTTGCGCAGTCGGTCTTTCGACAGCAGCTCACCGTTCTCGGCAAGCGCCGAAAACGGCACGTTGTGCGCGCCGGGCATATGGCCTGAGCGGACGCCGGCGCGAGGCTCCGGCTCGGTACCGGCAAACCGGCCAGGCGAGCGCGCATCGGCGATCTGGCTTTTCCCGGTCTCGACGATACGGCGCATGTCGGCCAGGCTGGCGACGCGGGCGGCATCGAAGTCGGCATGAAACACGCAAGGCGCGATCTTCGTCGGCTCCGCCGTCACCGGCCGTCCAGCCGCTTTCCAGCGGTCGAAGCCGCCGTCCAACACGTAGGCCTGGAACACCCCCATGACACGGAACATCCACCAGGCGCGCGGCGCCGAGAAGAAGCCCGGACCGTCATAGACCACGATGGTGTCGTCGGCCGAAATGCCCATGGCGCCGACATATTGGGCGAAATGCTGCGGCGACGGCAGCGTGTGAGGCAGTGCGGAATCGGGATCCGAGATCGCATCCTGATCCAGGAAACGGGCGCCTGGAATGTGCGCTGCGTCATATTCGGCGCGCGCGTCGCGCTTCTGCGCCGGCAGATACCAGGACGCGTCGACGATGGTCAGGCCAGGCTCGCCGAGGCGCTTCTGCAACCAGTCCGCATCGACGGTGAAAGGGCTGTCTTCGGCCATTCTTCTTCTCCTGCCCGCCTTTGACAATCTGTTTATCAGGCCGGCGGCATCGGTCCAAAGCGTATTCGGAAGCGTCGGTTCTCGCGACCCTTCTTCTCGATCTTGCCGATATGGATCTCGCCGACTTCTCCAGTGCTCTTCACATGGGTGCCGCCGCAAGGCTGGCTGTCGATCGAGGCGTTCTCGCCAATGCAGACCAGGCGGATCTTGCCCGTGCCGGCGGGTGGCCGAACATTCTTGGATTTCACCAGCGCCGGATTGGCCGCCAGTTCCTCGTCGGTGATCAGCCTGACAAAGACCGGGTGGTCGGCCCGCACCAGTTCCATCAACCTGGTCGTCACGTCTTCCCTGGTGAAGCCGGCATCCGGGATGTCGAAGTCGACACGGCTGTCGTCCTCGGAAACCGAGGCGCCGGTGATCGGGAACGGGCAGACAACGGTGAGCAAATGGCAGGCTGTGTGCATGCGCATCAGCAAATGCCGCCTCTCCCAATCGACGGCGAGCTTTATCGGTTCGCCGACCTCAAGCACCGCCTGCTCAGGCTGCGGCACATGAATGATCTCATCTTTGGTCTGACCGGTGATGGTGGCGGCAACAGCGATCAGGCTGCCGTCGTCGCGTTCGAGGGTGCCCGTATCGCCCGGCTGCCCGCCCGACGTGGCATAGAAGATCGTCCGGTCCAGTATTATGCCGCCACGATCGTTGACGGCTACAATCGTGGCGTCAGCCGTCCTGAGATAGGCGTCGTCGCGAAACAGCGCTTCCGTCCTGTAAGCCATCACGCGACCTTTTCGAACGGCACCGAAATTGTGCTCCGCTGTTCCATCCAGCCCGGTACCGGCAGCTTCTTTTGGCGCAGGAATTCCGGGTTGAATAATTTCGACTGATAGCGCGTGCCGTAGTCGCAAAGCACGGTCACGATGGTGTGGCCGGGACCCATCTCACGCGCTAACCGGATCGCGCCGGCAATGTTGATGCCGGTCGAGCCACCGACGCACAGACCCTCCTCCTGGATAAGGTCGAAGACGATCGGCAGTGCATCCTCGTCCGGAATCTGGAAGGAGAAATCCGGCGTGAACCCTTCCAGATTGGCGGTGACCCGCCCCTGCCCGATGCCTTCGGTGATCGAGCTGCCTTCGGATTTCAGCTCTCCGCTGGTGTAGAAACTATAGAGCGCCGCACCCAGCGGATCGGCGAGCGCGATCTTGACGTCCTTGCTCTTGGACTTAAGCCCGAAAGCGATGCCGGCCAGTGTTCCGCCGGAGCCGACCGCCGAGACGAAACCGTCGACCTTGCCGCCGGTCTGGGCCCAGATTTCTTCCGCTGTGGTGCGGGTATGGCCGTCACGGTTGGCGACGTTGTCAAACTGATTGGCCCAGATCGCGCCGTTCGGCTCGGACCGGGCCATCTGCTCGGCCAGACGGCCCGACAGTTTCACATAATTGTTGGGGTTCTTGTAGGGAACGGCAGGCACCTCGATCAGCTCGGCGCCGAGCAATTTGATCGTGTCCTTCTTCTCCTGGCTTTGCGTCTCGGGGATGACGATCACGGTGCGGTAGCCAAGCGCTTTGGCAACCAGCGTCAATCCGATGCCGGTGTTGCCGGCCGTCCCCTCGACGATGACCCCACCCGGCCTCAAGAGCCCGCGCTGCTCGGCATCGCGGATGATGAACAGCGCGGCACGGTCCTTGACCGATTGGCCAGGATTCATGAATTCGGCTTTGCCCAGGATCTCGCAGCCGGTTTCTTCCGAGGCTTTGTTGAGGCGGATCAGAGGCGTGTTGCCGATCGCTTCGATCACAGAACGGGGCATGGAGATTCCTTTATGCTTGCGGCGGAACCCTAGAAACCCGAAGCTTCGGTTTCAAGGCAAGAATTTGTCTGGTCCAGCGGCATTTCTGGGCTGCAATTCCGAAAATAGACGTCGCCTTCCGCTTTTCGTTGAAGCTCCCACTGAAAAGCGCTCTTTTCATTCGATTTCTTCGTCGCTAGAGCACAGCTAAGAAAAAGTCGCAGGGCATAGTATGACTCTCTACCGGGCCAACCCGAAAGACGGCGTCGCCTGGATCACGGGCGGCAGCAGCGGCATCGGCCGTTCATTGGCCAAGGACCTGGCGGAGCAAGGCTATGCCGTCGCGGTGACGGCGCTCGACGACGATCCGATCGATACGCTTGTTGTCGAGACGGCGCAGATGCCGGGCCATGTCACGGCCTATCCTTGCGACGTCACCGACGAGAGACGCATGGCAAAGACGGTGGCGGCGATCGAGAAGGATCTCGGCCCGATCGTCTTGGCCGTCTTCAATGCCGGGAGCTATATTGCGACCGCCGGCGAAGACCTTGCCGTCCGTGAATTTCGCCAGTCTTTCGATGTCAATTATTTCGGCACCATCAACGGCCTGGTGCCGGTCATCGAACGCATGCGCGTCCGCGCGCGCGGCCATATCGTCCTG
>NZ_RZSX01000656.1:0-3725 GCF_004023105.1 Mesorhizobium sp. M5C.F.Ca.IN.020.32.2.1
ATCATATTATCCGGGTCGAGCGACAAAGCGCGATCGATTGCCGCTTCCACCTGTTCGCGGTCGTCGAGCAGGAACGCAATTTGTGCCCTGAGGGCGGGCAGCGTCGGATCACCGGGATAGCGCCGTTCGGCTCTTTCGAGAACGGCAATTGCAGCTTTGAGGTCGACCAGAAATCCGGCCGTCAGAGCCTCGGCGATGGCCGCGGCGACGCCGGCATCCGCATTAACCGGCGGAGCTTCGATATGGCTGGGGTCAGCCAGCGAGCGCGCATAGTAGCCGCCATAGCGCGCCATGACACGCCGGCTGGGATCGAGACGCGGCGCCGCGCGTTCGAACAGATGCGCCGCCTCGGCATAGCGCTGTTCGGCGCCGGCGATCAACGCGTCGATCAGATCGAGCCGGGCTCCCTGCTCGCGCGTCAGCGGGAATTGTCGCGCCTGCCTGGCCGCGTCGCGCGCCGCTTCCCGCCCTTCAAAGTCAAGATTAACCTCGGCCAATGTCACCCAGTCCTCGGCGGATCGGGACGACTGCTCCATCGCCTTTATCCTGGCGCGCGCCTTGCGCATGTCCAGGCTCGACAATGCCGATGCTGGCAGGACGGTGAAAGCGTCGCGCAAGGAGTAGTAGAACAGCATCTGCTCGCGGTCGTCCGAATCGACGATGACGACCTTCGTCGGCGCCGAGCCGATGGTGGCCGCCGCGGCTTCGCCTTCGGCGACGCTGACCGAGCCGAATTCGTTGGCGAGTTCTACCGTGCCTTCCAGCACGATCAGCGAGGTGCGGCCGTTGCCGTCGACGGTCATCGTCCAGTCGGTGCCGCGGATGGCGGCGGCGGCGGCGGGCGTGTCGATGGTCAGCCCTTCGCCGCCGCGCTCTGCTCGCGCCCAGATGGTGCCGCTCTCCAGCTTGAACTCGGTGTCGGACGCCGCGCCGATCTTTTTGACCAGGAGCGTCGTATTGCGGCCAAGCCGCATCTGGGTGCGGTCGGCAAACAGCACTGCTAGGCTGCCGGTGGCGTTGGTGCGCAGATAGTCGCCGGGGACGACGTCCTGCCTGAGATCGACCACCTGCCAAGAGGCGAATTCTAGGAAGCGCACTTCCTCGCCCGATTTGCGGGCAATGACCGACCCGGCCGCCGGCTGGTTGCGCGGCACGACATCGGCCGCCGCCGGCTGGATGCCGACGAGCGCCGTCAACAACAGCGAAAAACTTACCGGCCCCCGCATCGCAGTTCTGAAGCGCGCCCCCTCTTCATACGGCTTTATGACGGTTCATTCATCGAACTGTCAAATACTCCGTTGCAGCAGATCGCCGAACACGGCAAACGTTGCTGCCCGGACACACAGCATCGGAAAACAGGCGCTATGGTCCGGGCGGCTATGTCCTATAAGCAGTTGAGTGAAGGGAGTTCAAAGTGGGACCAGCTTCGTCGCTTGAAAACCGGTGGCTGACCGACGCCAGCTGCTTCTGGACAGCGTCGTCCAGACTGTGAAAAGACTGAGGGCGTAGCCCTCCGCAACTCCGCTTTGGGTGACTCCGACCAATGCGCGAAGGGCAGCTTTGCAGGAGCGCCCTGAAGGTCGCGTTATGGCGCAACAACGATGTCCAAGGTGGTCGCCGGCAACGTCCGCTATCGGGCAACAGCTAAAATCACCTCAACGGCCGACATCAGGCGCAAAGCGGACAGGTTCCACGATTGGCCTGTGCGCAGTTAATCGTCGACCACGATACTAGAGCGGTTCATCGTTTCACGGAAACGCCGAACCGCTCTATCTCTTTGTTTTTGCGCAATTCCGGACGGAAAACCGTTCACACTTTTCCTAGAATTGCTCTAAGGTATCAGCACGACCTTGCCGGTCGAGCGACGCTCCTCCAGCGAGCGATGTGCTTCGGCTGCCTGGTCGAGCGGATAGCGGCCGCCCTGCGTCACAAGCTGGCCGCTGGCGGCCAGGTGGAAAAGCTCCGACAGGCCGGCCCTGAGGCCATCGGCAGAGAGCAGCGGAAGCAGGGCAAAACCTCGCAAGGACTGGTTTCGGGTGATCATCGCTTCCAGTTCCGCAGCGCCGATCGCGTATCTGCCGAGCGCGGCAAAGACCAACTCTCCGCCAGGCGCGAGAGCTTGCAGCGACGCCGCCGTCACCGGGCCGCCGACAATGTCGTAGACGACATCGACGCCGGCGCCGCCTGCCGCTTTCCGGACACGCGCGGGCCAATCCGACGTGCTGTAGTCGACCGCGGCATCGGCCCCAAGCGACAGGGCAAGATCGAGCTTGGCCCTGCTGCCGGCGACCGCGATCACGGTGCTGGCGCCCTGGCTTTGGCGAGCTGGACAAGCAGCGAGCCGACACCGCCCGCGGCTGCAGTGACCAGCACCGATTTGCCGGCTGGCGGGCTTTGCCGCAGCAGATGAAAAGCCGTCAGCCCCTGCACCATCAAGCTCGTCGCGTCTTCGAACGAGAGCGCGTCGGGCAAAGGCACGGCCAGCTTTGCGTCGATCGTGACATAGTCGGCATAGCCGCCAAACGGGCGCTTCGAAGCGAACAGCGGCGCCGCAACGCGTGTTTCGGTCAGCGAGATGTCCACCCCTTGACCAAGCGCCTCCACGGTCCCGGCAGCCTCGACGCCGAGAATGACAGGCAAGTCCGGCGTCACCGCGTAGCGATCCCCGCGCATCAGCACTTCGAAGAAATTCACGCCGGCCGCGCGAACACGGATCAGCACTCGCCGGCCTCCGGCAGCGGCTTCGGCATTTCTACGACGTCGAAGATGTCGGGACCGCCGAAACGGTTCAGTTGAATGGCTCTCATGGCATGCACCCATCGCTATGGCATCGGCTGCTGTTTGCCACTATCTGCCTGATCGCGACTACACACTCATTTGTCCCCTGCTGACCAGGAGGTGACCATGGCCAAGCTGGCCAAAAGGCTGCAAACCAAGAGACTGCCTCTGCTGCCGGCGGAACGCGCCCTGAAAGTGATCTCGGGCCGATGGAAGGCTGTTATTCTCTACCATCTCTTCGACGGCCCCCGAAGGCTTTCGGTGCTGAAGACGCTGGTTCCCGATATCACCCAGAAAGTGCTGATCCAGCAGCTTCGTGAAATGGAGGAACACGGTCTTGTCAGACGCGAGATCTTTGCCGAAATTCCCTCGCGCGTCGAATATTCGGCGACGCGACTCGGCCTTAGCCTCGAGCCTATCCTTTTGGCGCTCTGCGAGTGGGGCCAGCACCATGCGGGTGAGCTGAACGAAATGGACCGCCTTGCCGATTGCATCATCAGGCCTCGGCAGCCGCGGCAGCCAGCCTTAGCCTAATCAAAAAGGGGCGACGCAAGCGCCGCCCCGGAATCCTTGGGAGGATTGTTCTGGTCTGCGGTTCAGGCCGCCTTGACTTCCTCGGCCACCGCGTCAGCCTGACGCGCCGCCTTCAGCACTTTGGCCCACCATGCAACGTCGTTGACCAGCGCGGTCGCCGCCTGGTTCAGGTGCTCAAGCTCGTCGAGCTTCTTTTCACCTTGCCTGACGGCGAGGAAATCGGCCCAGGCAATATGGACGGCGGACTTGACCGGCGCCATCTGCAGCTCAACCGCATGCAGCCTCAGCTGCTCGACGGCCCGCGCGCCGCCGACGCTGCCATAGCCGACGAAGCCGGCCGGCTTCTTATTCCATTCATTGGCGGCGTAGTCGATCGCGTTCTTCAGCACGGCGGTCGGGCCATGGTTGTATTC
>NZ_RZSX01000657.1:0-3715 GCF_004023105.1 Mesorhizobium sp. M5C.F.Ca.IN.020.32.2.1
GAGCGAAAAGACGAGCGGGGAGACCAAACCGCCGATGGCCGCTATCCTCGACGGGTCCGCAAAGACCTCCGCCCCTTCTGCGGCACGGACCGGCAGCAATGCGGCAGAGGCCAGGGCAAGGCCGATCGTGGCCCCAAGCGCCATTCTGAAAACACCCGCCCGTCTAAGCAAAGGAGCCATTTTCGTTGTCCTCAGGCTGCGGTCGGGCTTGGAATGCGCGGCAGGTTCTCTGCCAGAAACCGCCAGTCCTCGCGCTCGCTTTCACCTTCATGGCGCTTGCCGAAGAACTGGATGATCATCTTGCCGTCGGCGCCATAGGCTTCGAGAGACGTGACATGGCCGTCCTTGGTCGGTTTGCGCACGGCCCAGACCTCATGGATGTGGTCGGTTCGCAGATGCAGGTGAAAGGTTTCGTCCAGCACGTTGAGCCAAGGCCCCATCGGCTTGATCGACTTGATCGGGCCCGAATGGATCTGGATGCAGCCGCGATTGCCGACAAAGCACATGATCGGCATCTCGCCCTCGGCGGCATGATGGAACATGGCGCTGACGGCATCGTTGTCGAGCAGCCAGGCGTAATCCTGGCCGACCATGCGCATCGCCTGGCGGCGGTCGAGCTTCAGCGTCTTCAGCATGCCGAAGAACTGATGCACGTCCGTCAGGCGGCTCCAGCGGTCGCGCAGATCGTCGACATCAGCGGGAGCGTAGGAAGGCCCGGCCTCGCTCTCGAGCCCGTCTTCTGAAATCGCCCCTTCTGAAATCGCGACCCCCTCTGAAATCGCAACCATTGACTCCTGGTTCGGCGATTCGAGTTCGGCCACCAGCTTCTGATAGGCATAGAGGTTGGACGCGGGCCGCAGATGCACCTTGTGCACCGCCTCGCCTGCCGCATCGAAGAACTGCAGGCTGCGCCTGATATCGCCGCCGTCGCGTTTTTCGACGGCAAAGCCGTGCGCCCAGACTTTCGGGAAGATGCGCAGATCGATATTTTCGCCAAGCGCCATGGCATTGTGGTTGCCGGTAACGACCTTGTCGTAGACGCCGATCTTCTCGTGCACCGCGCTTTCGTTGCGGGTCAGCGCCATAACCTCGCCGACGGCTTCGAGGCCGGTCAGAAGGTCGTTGACGCGCGGCTCGACGCGGACGACTCCGTCGCCGCAATGCGCAGCGATCAGCTCGGCTTCCGAAATGCCAAGCTGGGCGGCGAGATCGCGCTCGCGCGTCTTCGGATTGTCTGCCCGCGCCCGCCGGATCTCGTGCGGAGCGGGTTTTACGCGCTGGTCCATGTCTTAAACACCTGCTTGTCTTAACACTCACTCGCCTTACAGCCACTCGCCTTGCAGCTACTTGTTGAGGATCAGCTTGCCCTGGCGGGTAATCTTCAACCGATAGAGCGCACCATGGTGCTCGATGCCGATCTCGTGCTCGCCTTGGAACAGTGTGTTGCTGGACAGGGTCCTCACGGTCAACGGGACCCGATCGAAACGAGCCGAATTGTCGTCGGAACGGCGGACGCGATAGCGAAAGTCATTGGGATTGTGCGTGTTCATCTGGTTCGATCCCTTTCCTGGGCCGGGCTTGGTCGGCTGGCTCGACGCTTGCGTGAAATGCCGATTCATTTCTTGACTTGAATAATCATGTTTATTAGTCAGTGCAATACCGGACTAGGTTAGTCAAGATTTAAGACGCCGGACACGACGAAAAATGCCAGCAAGCGCCACGCCAGCCAGCATCGAACCTGGAATTTTGGAGTTGGGGCATGGGGTTGGCGAATTGGGGACGGCTGGGTCTGGCGAATGGCAGCCCAGTTAGGGCGCATCGAAGTCCGGCGCATCGATCAATGGCAAAGGGCATGGCGGCATTGCTGGCGGGTGCTGCGGCGATCGCTCTGCTCACGCCATCGGCAAACGCTCAACAGGCCGCCCAACCGACAGCAGACCAGCAGCAGGCCGAACAAGCGCAGACGCCTGAAGAGGCTGCCCCGGCAGGCGCAACGCTGCTCGACCAGATCCTGGTCATCAGCCGCACCGGCGAGACGGCGATCGATTCCCTGGCTTCGGTCAGCCATGTCGATCAGGAGCAATTGGAACGCCGCATGGCGACTACGCCAAACGAAATGCTGTTGGGTGTGCCGGGTGTAGCGGTCCAGGCAGACGCAAGGCGCGTCAGCTCCAGCATCAATATCCGTGGCTTGCAGGATTTCGGCCGCGTCGCGGTGATCGTCGACGGTGCGCGGCAGAATTTCCAGCGCTCCGACCACGGCACGCAATCGACCTTCTACATCGACCCGGAGCTCATCAAATCTGTCGACGTGATCCGCGGCCCGGTCGCCAACACCTACGGCTCGGGCGCCATCGGCGGCGTCGCCTTGTTTGAGACCAAGGACGCGGAAGACTATCTTCGCGACGGCGAGATATGGGCCGCGTCCGCGACCGGGCGCTACGAGAGCAACGGCGAAGGCTGGACGACCAGCGCCGCCGGCGCCTACCGTTTCAACGAAAACTGGGATGTCCTCGGCAACATCGTCTATCGCGACTATGACGACTACAAGGATGGCGGCGGCGATACGGTGAACGGCACCGGCTTCGACGTTTTAAGCGGTCTTCTCAAGACGACCATCCGCCCTAGTGAAAACAGCGAATTGAAGCTGGGCTGGAATGGCACGAGCGACGGCTGGAACGAGGTCAGCGGCGGCACGCCGGCGAATGACGTCGACCTGGAGGCGAACACCTTCACCGGCCGCTACAATATCACCGACGAAGACAAGAGCTGGCTCGATCTCCACATCAACGCCTCCTACAACAAGACCAATTTGGTCATGACGAGCCTTGTTCCGCAAAACCGGTTTGATCCCGTCACCGGTCTTCCCATCGTCCTGCCGGCGGGTTCGATGTCGACCTTCGATATCGCCACTTCGGGCATCGACATCTGGAACACCTCGCGGTTCGAGACCACCGGTATTGCGCACGAGCTGACCTACGGTGGCGACTGGGTTGGCGACGACGTCGAGACGGGTGGCGCAGCAGGCGGCGCCAGTTTCTATACACCTTCGGGCAAGCGAAACGTTTCTGGCGCTTACATCCAGGACAAGCTCACCTGGGACTGGCTCGAGGTCATCGCCGGGCTGCGTTACGACAGCTATAAGCTCGAAAGCGATGTCGGCGAAGCCTCAGGCGACCGGCTGTCGCCGCGCATCACCGTCGGCGTCTCGCCGTTCGAAACCGCCAGCCTTTCGGGACTGCAACTCTACGGCACCTATGCGGAGGGATATCGCTCCCCGTCGCTGTCGGAAACCCTCATCAGCGGCAACCATCCGGCAGGCGTCAGCTTTCCGTTTCTCCCCAATCCCGATCTGAAACCTGAAATCGGCAAGACCGTCGAATTCGGTGTCAACCACAAGCTGGACGACATCCTCGAAGCTGGCGACGCGTTTCGTTTCAAGGCGGCCTACTTCAACAACGATGTCGAAGACTACATCGACGGCGTCACCCTGTCGGCATTCGACCCGACCAGCGGCTGCCCATTCGGCCCCGGCATCCCGATCTGCTTCCAGTACCAGAACTTTGCAGAAGCCAAGATTCGCGGCTTTGAAATGGAAGGCGTCTATGACGCCAGCTGGGGTTTCGCCGGGCTTTCGGCGTCGATCATCGATGGCCACACCATCTCATATGACGGCGAGCGGGCAGACCTCGTCACCGTGCCGTCTTCCCAAGTA
>NZ_RZSX01000658.1:0-3705 GCF_004023105.1 Mesorhizobium sp. M5C.F.Ca.IN.020.32.2.1
CATTAACGCTGTCTAACTCGGGCAGTGACGGCACAATCACAGAAGATCGATGAGGAACTGGATCAGCGGCGCGTCGGCCGGCGGCATCGGAAAATCGCGCATTTGGCGCGGCCGCACCCATTTCAGCACCTGCCCTTCCTTCGGCTGCGCGATGCCGCGGAAGCGACGGCAGACGAACAGCGGCATCAGCAGGTGAAAATCATCGTAGGAATGGCTGGCGAAGGTGAACGGCGCCAGGCAGGGAATATCGGTTTCGATGCCGATCTCCTCGTACAACTCCCGGATGAGGCATTCTTCCGGCGTCTCGCCGGGCTCGACTTTGCCGCCCGGAAACTCCCACAGGCCGGCGAGCTGCTTGCCTTCCGGCCGCTGCGCCAGCAGCACGCGGCCGTCGCTATCGACCAGCGCGCAGGCTGCGACCAGGAGCAGGCGCTTGCCGAGAGGGTTCGGGCCGGTCATGCGCCGGGCGGCCGGCGATAATGGTAACGATAGACTTCGTCGAACCCGAGCGAACGATAAAGCGCCAGCGCCGGCGCATTGTCGGCCTCGACCTGCAGCCAGGCTTCCCGGGCGCCGCGCAGCCGGGCCCATTTCAGCGCCGACAGGATGAGGTGGCGGCCATGGCCCTGGTTGCGTACCGATCTGTCGGTGGCGATCTCGAACAGCCCGGCAAGATCGCCATCATGGACGCAGATCAGCGTCGCCAGCGGTTCGGTGCCCTTTTCGAGCGCGAACAGCCCGGCTTCCGGCTGGATGGCGCCGATGATCTCCGACAGGCCCGGCCGCAGCGACACATCCGAGCCACTTACCTTGAGCGACGCGCCGATGAAGCGGCTGATGTCCTTCAGCGGAATCTGGTCCATGGCGGCATCGAGCTGGGCGTCTGAAAGCGGCAGCCGCATGACCAGCGATTCGTCGAATGTGCTCCAGCCTTCGCTGTCGAGATGTTTGGAAAGGACCGGCCCCGACAGCGGCGATATGCGGAAGGTCAGCGGCCGGCCATAGGCGTCGAAGCGGCGGCTGGCGCGGCCGATGCGTTCGGCGATGTGCTGGATGTCGCCCGGATCGAGCGGATTGACCGAATTCAGCCGCTTGGCCGGATGACCCGCCGTCAGCCGCACCACCCAGGTGCCGTCATAATGGACCGCCGCCGCCGGCCAGGCGCGAAAGCCGGCCGCCTCATAGCGGCGCACTATGGCAAGCACGCTTGCCGGATGTCTGGAAACCAACGCCATCAGCTCCGATAATCGCCGTTGATGGCGACATACTCCTTGGTGAGGTCGCAAGTCCACACCGTCGCCTTGCCGCGGCCGATGCCGATATCGGCATGGATGCAGATCTCGTCGCGCTTCATGTAGGCCGATGTCGCCTCTTCGGAGTAGGCGGCGTCGCGCTCGCCCTCATGCGCCAGCCTGATATCGCCGAACCAGATCGACAGAAGGTCGCGGTCGGCCGGTTCGCCGGCCTTGCCGATGGCCATGACGACGCGACCCCAATTGGCATCCTCGCCGGCGACCGCCGTCTTGACCAGCGGCGAATTGGCGATCGACAGCGCGATGCGCTTGGCCGAGCGGGCCGATTTCGCGCCGGTGACGGTGACCTCGACCTGCTTGCGGGCGCCCTCGCCATCGCGCACCACTTGCAGCGCCAGCGATTTCAGCACCTTGCCGAGCGCGCGGCGGAAGGCGCCGAGGCGCGCATCCCCGGCATCGGTGATGTCAGGCGCGCCGCGCCTGGATGCGGTGCCGGTGGCGAACATCAGCAGCGTGTCGCTGGTCGAGGTGTCGCTGTCGACGGTGACCGCATTGAAGGTCTTGGCCGTGCCGCGTGACAAAAGATCCTGCAGCACGGGGGCTGCGATCGGCGCATCGGTGGCGATGAAGGAGAGCATCGTCGCCATGTCGGGCGCGATCATGCCGGCGCCCTTGGCAATACCGTTGATGGTGACGTCGGCGTCGCCGAGTTTTACCGTCGCGGTCGCCAGTTTCGGATAGGTGTCCGTGGTCATGATCGCCTTGGCGGCTTCGGTCCACAGGTCAGGCCTGCCGTCCTTGACCAGTCCGGCGAGCAGATGGCTGAACTTGCCGGCATCCAGCGGCTCGCCGATGACCCCGGTCGAGGCCAGGAACACCTCGTCCGGTGTGCAGCCCGCAGCCTTGGCTGCAGCCTCGCTGGTCATTGCCGTGGAGGCTCGGCCCTTGCTGCCGGTGAAGGCATTGGCATTGCCGGAATTGACGACCAGCACGCGCGCCTTGCCCTGCCCGAGATTCTGCCGGCAGAAATCGACCGGCGCCGACGGGCATTTCGACTTGGTGAATACGCCGGCGACCGTGGTGCCGGTATCGAAGACCATGGTCAGCAGGTCTGTGCGGTTCTTGTACTTTATCCCGGCCTCGGCGGTGGCGATGCGGACGCCCTCGATGTCAGGCATTTCAGGATATTTCTTCGGCGCGAGCGGCGAAATGGTGGCTGACATGAAGACCTCGGGCGGAAAAATCGCAAGGGGAACGCCGGTTTGCCCGATAGCGGGCGCCGGTGCAAGGGCGTTTTCCCGACCGGACGACACCAAACTGCCGGCAGCACGCTTGCGTCATTGGGCAGGATTTAGGAACTTCCAGAACATCTTCTGCACGCCGGGAATGAGCCCCCAGATCATGATCGCGACCATTAGCGGGGCGATGACCAGCGTGCGCTGCCAGATCTCCCACTGTTCGGTCAGCGGGAACACGACATAGAGAATGGCGGTGATCAGCGGATAGACGCCGGCAAGCACCAGCAGCGCAAAGCGGAGGCGCGAGAAGCGGGTGGCGGTCGAGGTCATTGGTTCTCTCCTTATCGTTACGAAACGTTCCGTTATACAAAACGGGCCGTTCCGTTTCGTCAAGAGCTCGTATATGCATGCTGAGGAAACTTGCCGATAAGGAAAACAGCAGATGGGTGAGGACGCAGATCAGGCCCGCAAATCAATTGGCGCGCGGCGCAACCCCGACAGCGCCGACGCCATTCTCGACGCCGCCGAGGCGGTGCTGGTCGAGGCCGGTTATTCCGGCTTCTCGATCGAAGCGGTGGCGCGGCGGGCGCGTGCTGGAAAGCCTACGATCTATCGCTGGTGGCCGAGCAAGGCCGCTTTGCTCTTCGACGTCTATCAGCGGCTAAAGCGCGTCGACAACCCCGATACCGGAAACCTCGAGGATGATCTCGTCGGCTTCCTGAAGAACCTGTTCTCGCACTGGCATGAAACGTCCTCAGGCAGCGTCTTCAGATCGCTGATCGCAGAGGCGCAGTCGGATGCGACCGTAGCCGCCGTGCTTGTCGAATACACGAAAGGACGCCATGCCCATACCGCCCAGATGATCGAGCGCGCCAAGGCAAGAGGCGAAGTGGCGGCCGACGTCGATTCCACGCTCGTCGCCGACCTGGTCGCCTCCTTTGCCTGGACGCATCTTTTGACCAATCGCCTCGACGAAGACGAAGCGACGCTGCGCAGGGCGGTTGGCTATGTGTTGAAGGGCATAGCCGCCGACGATGCCGGCTCGGTCAACACCGCGGCGGTCCGGCGGAGGCGTCGACGCGTAATCGGTCGCACCACCAAGTAGAAGCGACAGGGGCGGCAGAGCAAAACCACGCCCTGTCGTGATGGAGACCATCAGAGGCACAATCGGGGGGCGGCGGCGCCAACAATTGATCGTCTCCATCATCTGCGGT
>NZ_RZSX01000659.1:0-3702 GCF_004023105.1 Mesorhizobium sp. M5C.F.Ca.IN.020.32.2.1
GGGTGGGCTTCGCCGAAGCGCCTGTAGGCGGCCTCGACATCGGCGTCGGTGCCATTCTCGCCGCGCGCCGCCTTTTCAAGGATCGGGGTGCGGATCGAGCCCGGGCTGACGGAATTGACGCGAATGCCGGAGCGCGCGTAGTCAAGCGCCAGAGAGCGCGTCAGGGTGTGGATGGCGCCCTTGGTCGTAGCATAGGCGACGACGTTCTGCTGGCAGGCGAAGCCCTGCACCGAAGCCACGTTGACGACGGCGCCGCCGCCTCTCTTCATCATCTCGGGAATACCGAAATGCGCGGTCAGGTAGATCGAGCCGACATTGACGGACATCGCCTGGTTCCAGGTGTCGAAATCGGTGCTAACAGCGGTTCCATATGGATGGACCGCCGCGGAATTGACGATGATATCGAGGCCGCCGAACCGCTCGACACCGGCCGCGACCGCATCGCGAACCTGATCCGGCACGGAGACGTCGACGGCCATGACCAGCGCCCCGGCGCCGGAGCTGTCCAGTTCCGCTGTCATCGCCGCGTTGGCCGCGCGGTCGATGCCGCAGGCGATGATCGCCGCGCCGCCCGCCGCAAGACGTCGGGCGGTTGCCAGGCCGATCCCGGTCGTCCCCGTCACCAGAGCGATCTTGCCGTCGAAATCCTTCATTGCGCAAACTCCTTTAATTTGACTTCCATTGTGGCCCAACAATACGGTTCTGTTTTATCGCAAAGGAAAGCCTCGATGGAACAATGCTGGCGCTGGTATGGCCCTGACGACCCGGTGACGCTCGATCATGTCAAGCAGGCCGGAGCCACGGGCGTTGTATCCGCCCTGCATAATATCTATGACGGCCGCGCCTGGCCTTTGGCGGATATCCTGGAGCGCAAGCGGATCATCGAGGCCGAAGGGCTGACCTGGTCTGTCGTGGAGAGCATTCCCGTCCACAATTCGATCAAGATCGGCTCGGCGGAACGGGTTCGCTATGTTGGCTGGTACAAGGACACGATCCGTGCGCTGGCGAAAGCCGGCATAAAGACCATCTGCTACAACTTCATGCCTGTGGTCGACTGGACCCGCACCGACCTTGCCTATCGGCTTCCAACGACGGGCTACGCCCTGCGTTTCGACGCGATCGATTTTGCCGCATACGACCTGTTCGTCCTGAAGCGCAGGAATGCCGAGGCCAGCTACAGCGCGGCACGTATCGCAGAGGCGGAATTACGCTCCAAGGCGCTGAACGACGAGCAGATCGACAGGATCGAGCGCAATCTCATCGCTGGCCTGCCAGCAACCGAGCGCAGCTACAACCGTGAAAGCTTTCGCGAGGCATTGGCGGAATACGATTCGATCGGGCCGAAGGAGTTGCGCAACAATCTTGCCTGGTTTTTGCACGAGATCATTCCCGTGGCCGAGGAGGAGGGGGTGCGCATGTGCATCCATCCCGACGACCCACCATTCTCACTCTATGGCTTGCCACGGATCGTCTCGACCGCCGAGGACGCGCGTTTCATCCTGAACGCCGTCGACAGCCCGGCGAACGGCCTGACATTCTGCACCGGCTCCTACGGTACGCGCACCGATAACGACATTGTCGGCATGGTCAAGGAATTCGCCGACCGGATCCATTTCGTCCATCTGCGCAATGTAACCATCGAGGATGACGGCTCTTTCTATGAAGCCGAGCATCTGGAGGGCGGCACTGACATGGCGCATGTCATCCTCGCTTTGATGCAGGAAGAGACGCGCCGCAGTAGGGAAGGTCGCGCCGACTGGCGGATTCCCATGCGTCCTGATCATGGCCATCTGCTCGCCGACGATGTCGGCAAGACCAGGATCAACCCCGGCTACTCATTGATCGGCCGGCTGAAGGGCCTCGCCGAACTGCGCGGCATCATGCGCGCCGTGGAACGTTTTGATCTGGCCTGAGGATCGCAAACGGGAAGTGGTGCTAAGGTCGATGGTTTGATGAAACAAGCTCGGCCTTGCGCCGTGCCGTCTCCAGCCCGATGGCTATGAAGCGGCGCGCATGCCGGGCCAGTTCCATATTGTCGGTCCACAGATTGCGCCAGATGGCGGTTTTCTTCGACAGGTTCTCGTCGACGATCTCCGATGAGAAGGATTCGAAGCTGAGGTCGTCGCTATAGCCGATCGCGGTCAGCGCATCGAAGATCGCGGCGAAGTCGATGTTGCCGGTGCCGAGGAAGCCGCGATGGCTCTCGCCGATATGGACATAGCCGATCTTCTTCGCGGCGTGGCGGATGGCCAGCCCGACATCGGCCTCCTCGATATTCATGTGGAAAGTGTCGAGATGCAGGAAGATGTTGTCGGAGCCGGTGTCCTCGATGAAGGCTAGCCCTTGTGCGGCGGTGTTGAGCAGATTGCTCTCGAAGCGGTTGACGATCTCGAGGTTGAGCGTGACGCCGGCGGCCTTGGCGGTCTCCGCGACCTTGGCGAGCGTGGCAGCACTGCGGTTCCATTGATCGCGCGTCGGCGCCCCAGTCTGCAATCCGTGGCTGGTGCTGAGGATGCCGGCGACCTTCCGGCCGCCGAGATCGCGGGTGAGCGCGATCGTACGTTTCAGGATTTCGACGCCGTGCGCCGCAATCGCCTTGTCGGCGCTTGAAATGTCGCCGTCGGCCGGCAGTCCGATGCTGATCGCCACGCCGAGATCGAGGTCGGCGATGCGCCTGGCCAGCCCGCCAATGTCAACATTGGCAGGGTCGAGATAGGAGAATTCGATCAGGTCAAAGCCGGCCTCTTTGGTGTTGGCCAGCGTCCGTTCGAGGTCGCCTTGCGCCGAGCTTGCCGACCAGACGAAAGAATGGATTCCAATGCGCGACATGATCGTCTCCTGCTGGTCGAGAGCATCGGACCCAAAGTGGAAACCGGTTTTGGGAAAATCCGATGCTCTGACAAAAAAGGTGCGGCCGGTCATCCCGGCGCTTAGCGGGCTGCGGTCCAGCCCTTGTAGTCCTTCAGGTTCTCTGCCGTGATCAGCTGCGGGTCGAGCAGCACCGTCGCCTCGGCCGGCTTTTTGCCGGCGAGCACCTCAGCCGCCATCTGCAGCGACTGGCCAGCCATGACGTAAGGATCTTGCGAGGCCGAGGCCTTGATCATCGAGGTGCCGGAAGAGAGTTCCTTCTCGATGTCGGGCGCGCCGTCGACCGCGGTGAAGATGAACTCCGAGCGGTTGAGCTGCTTGGCCGCAAGCTGGGCGCCGATCGCCGTCGGATCATTGATGGCGAACACCGCGTCGATCTTGTCGAAACGGGTCAGTAGCGACTGGAACACCTTCAGGCCGCCGTCGCGCGAGCCTTCGGCATTCTGGTCGTCGGAGAGGATCTTGATATCCGGGTGCTTCGCCAGCACGTCCTTGCAGCCTTTGACCCGCTCCAGGATCGACGACGATGCCGGGCCGTTCAGGATGACATAGTCGCCCTTGCCGCCGGTGTGGTCGACAAGATACTGGCAAGCCGCTTCGCCGGCCTTGACGTTGTTGGTCATCACGGTGACGTCGGCGCCCGGCGCCGAAACATCGAAAGCGGCAACCACGATGCCCGCCGCCTGCGCCTTCTTCACCGCCGGTGCGATCGCCTTGGCATCGACGGCGTTGAGCATGATCACGTCGACGCCGGCGGCGATGAAGGAGTCGACCTGCGAGACCTGCTTGTTGAGGTCGTAGTCGGCCGACACCGACGTCACCTCGACATTGGGG
>NZ_RZSX01000065.1:0-12934 GCF_004023105.1 Mesorhizobium sp. M5C.F.Ca.IN.020.32.2.1
GGCCGGCACCGTCGAACAGTTCCACGGCGAGCAGTCGCGCACCGCGGTGCAGATCGCCGTCGCCTATGCCAGGGACAAGACCGAGCCGAAGGAAAAGCTCGTCCTGCTGACGCCGATCGTCATCGGCAAGGACAATCTTGACAAGGCTGAAAGGCTGGGTGAGACGAAGTAGGGAGACGCCGAGGGCGCGCATAGCGGCAAAAGTAGCGTTCTGCCGCGCCCCCTCTGCCCTGCCGGGCATCTCCCCCACTTGGGGGGAGATTGGCAGCTCCGACGCCGGCTTTCCCTCTGCAACGTTGGTGATTGGCAAAACCAGTGATGAAGGCGCAATCTCCCCCTTTGTGGGGGAGATGCCAAGTGGTGGCAAAGAGGGCAGGACAGAGGGGGGCGCTGTCCCGCCAACCTTGTGTAACAATCGGAATGATCGATCTCATCTTTCAGGGAGGATTTTTTGTCTCCAGCCGAAGCCGCAGCGCCGTCGCCATCGCCCGCCCTCCTCGCCGTCGAGGGCGTGACCAAGCGCTTTGCCGGCGTCACCGCGCTCAGCGACGTCTCGCTCGAGGTTCGGCCCGGCGAAATCCTCGGCCTGCTCGGCGAGAACGGCGCCGGCAAGTCGACGCTGCTCAAGATCCTGTCCGGCGTGATGCCGCCTTCCAGCGGCCGCATCATCTTCGACGGCGTCGAATTCAATCCGCACAATCCGCAGGATGCCAAGCGCCTCGGCATCGTCACCATCTACCAGGAACTGAGCTTGATCCCGACGCTCACCGTGGCGGAGAACATCTTCATCGGCCGCGCGCCGCTCGGGCCGCTCGGCCTGGTCAGCTGGCGGAAGATGGAGGAGGACTCCCGCACGATCATCGCCCGCGTCGGCCTGAATATCGATCCGGCGACACCGGTGTCGGCACTGTCGGTGGCCGAGCAGCAGCTGGTCGAGATCGCCCGCGCGCTGTCGCTGAAGAGCCGCCTCATCATCATGGACGAGCCGACCTCGGCGCTAACCGAAACCGAAGTGCAGAAGCTGATGTCGATCATGGGCCGGCTGCGCAAGGACGGCGTCGCCATCATGTTCGTCACCCACCGGCTGGAAGAGGCCTCTGCCATCTGCGACCGCATGACGGTGCTGCGCGACGGCAGGCTGGCCGGCCATCTCGACCGCGACGGCGGGCCGATCAAACTGCCGAAAATCATCGAGAAGATGGTCGGCCGCGCTGCATCCGAGCTTTACGCCAGACCGACGCTGCGTGACGTCGCCGGCGACGTCAGGCTCTCCGTGCGCGGCCTGCGCACAGTGCGCGATCCGCAGGCGCCGCACGCCATCGTGCTCGAAGGCGTCGACCTCGATCTCAAGGCAGGCGAGATTCTCGGGGTCGCCGGCCTCGTCGGCTCCGGTCGCACTGAGCTCGCCCGTGCCATCTTCGGCGCCGACCGCATCGCCGCCGGCACCATCACGCTCGACGGCAAGCCGATCGCACCTGAAACACCCGCCGACGCCATCGCGCTCGGCATTGGCCTGGTGCCGGAAGACCGCAAGCATCAGGCGATCTTCGCCACCCTCGGCATCCTGACCAATTTTTCTATCGCCGCGCTCGGCCGCTACTCCAACACGGCCGGCTTCATGGCCGAGAGGCGCGAACGCGAGGCGCTGGCAAGCTACAGAAAGACGCTGTCGATCCGCATGGCCTCGCCCGAGCAGCCCATAGAGGGGCTGTCCGGCGGCAATCAGCAGAAGGTCATCCTCGCCCGCTGGCTGGCGCGCGACCCCAAGGTGCTGATCGTGGACGAGCCAACGCGAGGCGTCGATGTCGGCGCCAAGGCCGAGGTACACCAGATCCTGGTGCACCTCGCCGCGCGCGGCATCGCCATCATGATGATTTCGTCCGAATTGCCCGAGGTGCTTGCCGTGTCGGACAGGATCGTCGCCATGCGGCGCGGACGCATCACCGGCGAGATGCCCGGCATCGAGGCGACAGAGGAAAAACTGATGGAACTGATGGCGCTCGACCAAACGCAGGAAGCGACGCAATGACCAGCACGACCGAACCGAGCCAGCGCGGCGGCATCAATGTCGCGCGGCTGCTGATGAGCTTTGGCCCGCTGATGTTCCTGGCGCTGCTGATCGTCGTTTTTACCGTCCTGAAGCCGAGCTTCATCGACCCCATCAACATCTTCAACATCATGCGGCAGATCTCGATCACCGGCCTGATCGCGCTCGGCATGACCTTCGTCATCCTCACCGCCGGCATCGACCTGTCGGTCGGTTCGCTGCTGGCCTTTTGCGGCATGGTCGCGGCAGTGGTGGCCAAGGGCGGCACCGCCAACACGCTGTCGCTGTCGACGTCCGGCACGCAAGGCTATGGCTGGTTCGCAGCCCTCCTGGCTGCCGTCGTCGTCGGCGCCATGGCCGGCGGCGTCCAGGGCTTTGCCATCACCAGGCTGAAGGTGCCGCCTTTCGTCGTCACGCTCGGCGGTCTCACCGTCTTTCGCGGCCTGACGCTGACGATCTCCAATGGCGGCCCGATCTCCGGCTTCGATGCCTCGATGCGCTGGTTCGGCACCGGCCTGATCGGCCCGGTCCCAGTGCCGGCGATCATCTTCGCCGCGGCGGCGATCCTCTGCCACATCGTCTTGCGCTACACGCGCTACGGCCGCGCCGTCTACGCCGTCGGCGGCAATGCCGAAGCGGCACGGCTGTCCGGCCTGCGCGTCGACCGCATTTTGATCTCGGTCTATGTCATCGTCGGCTTCTTCGCCGGCCTTGCCGCCTTCGTGCTGTCGGCGAGGCTCAATTCCTCGGAAGCCGTCGCCGGCATCGGCTACGAGCTGACGGTGATCTCGGCGGTCGTCATCGGCGGCACCTCGCTATTCGGCGGCATTGGCTCGGTAGGCGGCACGGTGGTGGGTGCAGCACTGATCGGCGTGCTGCAGAACGGGCTGCAGTTCAACAACGTCTCGTCCTACACGCAAAGCATCGTCATCGGCCTGATCCTGATCCTCGCCGTGGCCTTCGACCGCTGGCTGAAATCGCGGGTAAGGCGGTGAGGATTGAGGATCCGGCGCAAAGCGATCTTACCTTCCCCCCTGTTGTGGGGGAAGGAAAAGGCGCGTTCACGCTGGTGCGTTCACACGCTGCGAACGCGTCCAATCGGCGACTGTTCCGCCCGCAACCGTAGAGCTCGTCTGCGGCGCGAGAAGATCGTTGCGGCGGGCAAACGCCACGAAGGTTGCCCGCGCCGTCTCGGCGTCGATCTCTCCCTCCATCGCGGCCCGGCAGGCTTTGGCGGCGATGTCATGCGCGGCCGTCCGGCTCGCCGACGGCCAGTCGGACAGCAGCGCATAGGCCTCAGCCGCGCTTTCTATCTTGGTCGGGTTGCCGAGGCCGGTGAGGATGGTGACCGGCTTTGCGAAAGAAGAACGATCCATGACACTCTCCTTTGGAAGCTCAACTAGCTCCTTTCGGGACTCAACTGTCCGGCCGCTGCGATCCTCAAGAACGGCCTGCGCGATGACAGCGCCGATCTGCGAATGCAACGCGGCCGGCTGCGGCGGCATGCTCGGCCGGGGCAGCAGCCGGTGCACCTTGGCGAGCGTCTCCAGCCAGGCCATTACGACAAGGGGCGGATGTTCACGCCCGTAGAGCCAGGCCTTTGCCTTAGCGACCGGATAGCCCGCCTCTTCGGCGAAATCGGTTTCCGACCACCTCAGCAGGCGCAGGCAATCACGCATCCGCTCCGCAATCATTTGCGCTCCTCCTTGTCGGCTCCCAACCGCTGGGCCGACAGGAACATCAGCGTGTAGGCTGCCTTGCGGCGATCCCAGCCGGCCGACTCGACCGCGTCCAGCAATCCGTCGACAAGCGGCGCCAGCACCGTTTTGCACTCCGTTTCATAGTTGAAATCGGTCTTGGAAAGAGTCGGCGCCGCGATCTTTCCAAAACTGTTCATCATGTCCATGGCAACACCTGCTTATGAGCCGGGCAAGGCCGTGCCCGACTTCGCGTCGGCGGACACGGCCGTTTGTCCTTAGAAGCCTGGCGTCAGAAGTCCATGCCGCCGCCGCCGGGCATCGCCGGAGCGGCCGCTTCCTTCTTCGGCTTCTCGGCCACCATCGCCTCGGTGGTCACCAGCAGGCCGGCAACAGAGGCGGCACCCTGCAGCGCGGTGCGCACGACCTTGGCCGGATCGATGACGCCCTGTCCGTACAGGTCGCCGAACTCGTCGGTCTGCGCGTTCCAGCCATAGCCGAAGTCGGTTGTCTCGCGCAGCTTGCCGACGATGATCGAACCCTCCGCACCGGCGTTCTCGGCGATCTGGCGCACCGGCGCTTCGATGGCGCGACGCACGATATCGACACCGGTCTTCTGGTCGGGATTGTCAACGGCGACGTTATCGAGCGCCTTCGCCGCCCTGAGCAGCGCCACGCCGCCGCCGGGCAGGATACCCTCCTCGACCGCCGCGCGAGTGGCGTGCATGGCGTCGTCGACGCGATCCTTGCGCTCCTTGACCTCGATCTCGGTCGAGCCGCCGACGCGGATGACGGCGACACCGCCGGCGAGCTTGGCCAGCCGCTCCTGCAGCTTCTCGCGGTCGTAGTCGGAGGTGGTTTCCTCGATTTGCGCCTTGATCTGGCTGATGCGCGCCTGGATTTCATCCTTGCGGCCCGCACCGTCGACGATGGTGGTATTCTCCTTCTCGATCAGCACCTTCTTGGCGCGGCCGAGCATCTCCAATGTGACGTTCTCAAGCTTGATGCCGAGGTCTTCCGAGATCGCCGTGCCGCCGGTCAGGATGGCAATGTCTTCCAGCATAGCCTTGCGGCGGTCACCAAAGCCCGGCGCCTTGACGGCTGCAACCTTCAGGCCGCCGCGCAGCTTGTTGACGACCAGCGTCGCCAGCGCCTCCCCTTCGACGTCCTCGGCGATGATCAGCAGCGGCTTGCCGGATTGCACGGCGGCTTCGAGTACGGGAAGCATAGCCTGCAGATTGGACAGCTTCTTCTCATGGATCAGCACATACGGTTCTTCGAGCTCGACGCGCATCTTGTCCTGGTTGGTGATGAAATAGGGGCTGAGATAGCCGCGGTCGAACTGCATGCCTTCGACCACTTCCAACTCAGTTTCGGCGGTCTTGGCTTCCTCGACGGTGATGACGCCCTCATTGCCGACCTTTTCCATCGCCTCGGCGAGGAAGCGGCCGATCTCGGCATCGCCGTTGGCCGAGATGGCGCCGACCTGGGCGATTTCGTCGTTCCTGGTCACCTTGCGGGCATTGGACTTTAGGTCGGCGACGATGGCGTCGACCGCCTTGTCGATGCCGCGCTTCAGGTCCATCGGGTTCATGCCGGCGGCGACCGCCTTGGCCCCTTCCCTGACGATGGCCTGAGCAAGAATTGTCGCGGTCGTGGTGCCATCGCCGGCGGTGTCGCTGGTCTTCGAGGCGACCTCGCGCACCATCTGCGCGCCCATATTCTCGAACTTGTCCTCAAGCTCGATTTCCTTGGCGACGGTCACGCCGTCCTTGGTGATGCGGGGGGCGCCGAACGACTTGTCGAAGACGACGTTGCGGCCCTTAGGACCGAGCGTCACCTTCACCGCATTGGCGAGGATATCGACCCCGCGCAGCATCTTTTCGCGGGCTTCGGTATGGAATTTCACTTCCTTGGCAGCCATTGGATAACTCCTTCAAACAGGCAGCTTTTCGTTGACTGGTTGCTCGTCCAGGCCCGCTCAGGCGGCCTTCTGCATCTTGTCGGTGGCTTCGATTACGCCCAACACGTCGCTTTCTTTCATGATGAGCAGGTCCTCGCCATTGAGCTTGATCTCAGTGCCCGACCATTTGCCGAACAGGATACGGTCGCCGACCTTGACGTCGAGCGGCTGCAACTGCCCGCTATCGTCGCGCGCGCCGGGACCGGCGGCGATGACCTCGCCTTCCTGCGGCTTCTCCTTGGCAGTGTCGGGAATGATGATGCCGCCCGCGGTCTTCTCGTCGACCTCGATGCGGCGGACCAGGATACGGTCATGCAATGGACGGAACGCCATGTCGTTCTCCTTATAGGACAAACAGATTTTCTTGGACCTCCCTTCGCAGCCGACCGGTACACCGGCCGATACGACGGTGCGCGACTCCTGTTCAGGCAGCGCGCATATCGAGTTAGTCTGCCGATCCAAGCATTCAAGAGGATGCCGAAAAAATTTTAGCACTCGCCGTGGTCGAGTGCCAACGCACTGTAATATTAACGCTATTCCAGGACTTGAAACGAGGGACGCAGCTTGGAATCGCGGCGCAACCTTCCGACTTCGTCGTCGATCCCGGCACCGCCTGCCGGCGGCCGGAACCGATGAGGAAGCGGAAGCGTTTTTCCATGCGCAGGATGGACGCCTGAACGTTCGAAAGGAGATGGCATGGTCAGCAATGAATTCCAGGTCAGCACCGCGTTCCGGCTCCAGATACAGGGTTTTGGCCTGACGACGGCCGAGATCCATTATCGTCTTCCCGATTATCGGAACCTGCTGCAGCTCTTCATCTGGCAGGAATACGACATCGCCCCGGATTTCCCGACGCTGAAGCATTTCCTCGAATATTGGGAGCGTGAGATCGAAGGCCCGCTGCATTCCGTGCGCGTCGCCCATCATCGTCTGATCCAGCCCTCTGAATGGCGGGCGGTGGGTGGCGTCATTACGCTCCAGTGACACAGGCAGAGGCGGCGCTTTTCATGAAGGTGCCCGCCTCTGCCGCATAGCGCGTCCGCGCCGACGCTCAGGTGGATTCGTTCAGGTGGATTGATGCTCAGGTGGATTTACGTCCCTTTACAAGCAGTCCGGCCGTGCGAGCCGCCTTGACGAACGCCGTGCGAGCCTCGCGGGCGGTGCGCCAGCCGTCGAGCGCGTCGCGGCAGGCGCGATAGGCTGCGCGCCAGCTCCGGCCGCGCGCCCGGTCCGGCCACTGCTGCATACATTCGATGGCTTCCCAGCTGCTGGCGACCTTGCGCTCTCCGACGGATTGGAGCTTGAGCGTGATCGGCTCGGAAAATGGGACGTCCTTCATCACTTCCTCCTTCTTTCTGTTTTTAGAGCAAGTAACATCCTCGATTAAGCAGGAGGGCGGCCCGATCGGCGCCGGCAAACGAGATGGTTCGTCTGCCTGCGCGCTTCAAGACCTCCTGCCCAAACTGTCTCCCGCCCAGACGCAGCGGCCGGCTATATGTCGTCGTCCGGCGGCTCGAGAAGCCCGATCAGCGTCGCCACCCTAGCCGACGGCAGGGGGCGGCCCTCGTTCACCAGCGCCTCATCGGCGCCGACCCACGCAAAGGCCTCCCGCAACTCCTCGATCGTCGCGCCGGTCGAGGCAATGTCGGCAATAACGGCTTCGTCCACCGGGCCCAGCACCGAAATGATCTCGTCGCGTGTCATGGTCATGATATCCTCCATGCGGCGGGCCGGCGCGACCCTCAAATGACGGTTGAAACGGCATTCCCAGTTACAATCTGGCAACAAAAATTCTGGCAGCGGGACAGAATCTGGGTCTTGATTTCGGGCTGGCAATAACCAAATCGACATTGCCGGTTGCCGAATGGGGCCGGCAGAACCCAGGGAGCGCCAAGCTCTTTGGCGTCCCTCGTACTATGTTGCTCAATGGAGGATGTAGCTATGAGAACCGCATTCGACTTTTCCCCGCTTTATCGGTCGAGCATCGGTTTCGACCGCGTCTTCAACCTACTGGAAAACGCGCCTCAGGCAGTCGACAGCTGGCCGCCTTATGACATCGAGCGAAGCGACGAGAACACCTATCGCGTGAAGATCGCCGTCGCCGGTTTCTCCGAAGACGATCTCGACATCAGCCACGAGCCCAACCTTCTAATCGTCTCGGGCGAGCGCAAGGAACTGGGCACAGTGGAATATCTGCATCGCGGCCTTCCGGTGCGGCCGTTCACACGGCGCTTTGAGCTTGCCGATCACATGACGGTCACCGGCGCCTCGCTCAACAACGGTCTGCTGACGATCGACCTTGTGCGCGAAGTGCCCGAGGAGATGAAGCCGCGTCGCATTGCAATCGCCAAGCAAGGCGGTGCGCCGAAGGCCGGGCAGGTCGAGAAGCCGAAGCAGGCCGCCTGAGCGAAGGCGATCTCTGACGTCGCCTTTGGCACAACCAGTCGAGAAAGGAGAACATCAATGGCTATTCGTGATCTCATTCCGTGGGGCCGGGAGAACAGTCCGGTTCCCAGCTTCTATCGTGACGATGACCGGGACCCGTTCATGGCGTTGCATCGTGAGATGAACCGCATGATCGATGACGCGTTCCGCGGTTTCGAAACGCGCATGCCGTCGCTCAGCGGATTTTCGTCGGCGCGCGCCAGCTGGCCGAGTGTTGAAATCTCAGACAGCGAGAAGGAGATCCGCGTGACCGCCGAAATCCCCGGCATGGACGAGAAGGACGTCGAGGTGCTGCTCGATGACGGCGTGCTGACGCTGCGCGGCGAGAAGCGCTCCGAGACCGAGGACAAGGACAGGCACTTCTCCGAGCGGTTCTACGGCCGCTTCGAGCGCCGCATCCCGCTCGGCTACGAGGTCGAGGAGGACAAGGTGAATGCCGCCTTCCACAACGGCGTGCTCAGCGTGACGCTGCCCAAGACCCAGCGCGCGCAGACGAAGGCCAAGCGCATCGCCATCAGTGGCAGCAAAGTCAGTTCTGGCGGAAGCAAGCACTAAATCATCGGCAGCCGGACGCGCACGCGCCCGGCTGCGCCGGACACCTTAGAACGACAGCCCTGCCAGCATCAACTTCCTGCAGCGGGCTTTGCCTTGACGTTCTTCAGCGCGGTCAAGAGATAGTCCTGCATCGTCGCCTGAAGGTTTGTGGTGGCGGTGCGCACCGCTGCCATCGCGTCCTTCACCGCCGCTTCGTCGAAGCGCGAAGCCTGCTGCGCCGCCGCCAGATTGGCCCGCGCAATGCGCAGCTCGCGCAGTGCCGCCAAGGTGCGCGGACGATTTGCGAGGCGGATGCTGCGAAATTCCTTCCCCACCTCGGGCGAAAACCGTGTTGCTGTCCGGGCCGGTGAAACAGCGAGCCGACCGAGACGCAGGAAGCCCCCTACGCGCGCCGGGGAAAAATTCACACCGGCAGCCGGTTTCGGCGTCTTATCTAGTCAAGCAAACTCACTATTTGCAGGATCAGGACCAACAGCACAAAGCCAAGGACACACGCAAAGACCGCGGCCAAAACGACGGTGCGTTGCTGTCTGCCCACGGCTTTCTCCCTGAAAGCGCACCCCATCCACCAACACGAACGTTTGTCTCAAAAGTGTGCTTGAGGCCCGGCGGAGAGGGAGCAAACATGACTCAGGCAAAAGAATCTCCTGACAAGGTGTTCGTTTACGAGGGCGCTTACATCATTCATCCGGACGATGCATGGATATTAGAAAGTTCTAATAATTACTCCCGAGCGGCGGAACCTCCGGGTTCCTGCTGCGGATCGGGCTGCAACCCGATCGGGCCCGCGCTCTCCGCCAGAGGCGCGGGCTTCATTTGTTCAGCCGATGCGCCGGGCGGCGCGTAGGCCGCATATTGAATATCTACGGGAGCATTAGTAGCAGAAGTCGCTACCGTGGCGTTCCTGGCATCCAGGCAACGGAGCCCGTCATCCGAAAGGGTGGCGGGCTTTCGTTTCGATTATCGAACTGCTGAAGCACGTCTAAAGAACAGGGCCTAACTCCATCACCACGAAAGCGGTGACACCCAGCACGACGAGTGCATAGGCCGCATAGAGAACAAGCAGCAAAACTTCAAGGTCGCGGAAAGAGGTCGTGGTAGCCCTGATCCGTTGAGGCTCTGTTTGCTCGATAAGGTCGGCTTGGGGTGGCTCTGCTGTCGCGACGACATAGACAATCCGGTCGTGCTCGGCTGCCTGCAATATCCGTTCCGCGATATCGAGAGCGATCACTGGATCATCGGTCAGCTGATCTCCAGCTATTCGGTATTCAGTAACGGTCTGGACCTCGCGTTTCCCCATGCACGATAATAGCGTCATTTAAATTAGGTTCCACTAAAGTGCAGCCGTTTGCGGCCGGCCCGGTCGGCGTGTGACCAGGCGTGAACAATCCTGGGCCGCAATACCCTGCCCCGCGTCCTCCAATTAAACGGCGCGGGCCTTTCTATCGCCTATTACGGGCGCCATTGCTGGCAAGTCGCGATGCTAAAGCCGCATATAGACCCCGAACCGGGAGCCATTCCGCGCGTGGGCAACGCATCTGGCACGTGCCGCTGGATGACGACGAACGGCTTTCGATACCTTCTTGCTGGTGGTGCACCGAACTAACCTTGTTGCCGTAAGTGGCTCGCCAGTCCGATGCTAACAAAGCATCATCCCCAATGAGCGCCCCGCCCGACTATGCCGAGCTGCCATCCTGAGGGCGTCGGTCCGCCGCCGGCCCTCGCCAGCAGTGCTGGTCGCCCTATAGCTGAGATGGGCGCCCCCTTCTCAGCGCCCCCTTCTCAGGGCCTTGTCTCAGATCGCCTCGCGCTTCCGTTTCCGGCGTGGCGACCAGCAAGGCCGCGGCGGCGTTGGCGGCGGCGATGGCGGCCTCGACCTGATGCCCGCGGGCAAGGCCTGCCGCGAACGCGCCGACGAACTCGTCGCCGGCGCCATGGGTGCTGGCGACCTTCACCGGGATCGCCGCCAGCGCGAACGCCTGGCCGTCGCGGTCGCAATAGGCAACGCCCTCGCCGCCGGCCGTGACGATCGCGGCCGGGTAGAAATCGACCAGCATGCGTGCCGCCTCGGCAGCCCCCTCGAGCGTGTCGAAACCGGAATGCCGGCCAGAAATTCCGCCTCGATGGCGTTAACGATAATGATATCGGTGAGTGCGATCAGTTCGCCGGTCAGCTTTCGCGCGGGCGCGGCGTTGAGCACGATCCGACCACCGTGTCTCCTCACCGCCCGCGCTGCGGCAATGTTGGCGGCTTCAGGCACCTCGTTCTGCAGCAGCAGTACCGACGTGTGCGCAACCATCTCGGTCGCGGCGGCGATGTCCTTCTCGCCCAAGGTGAGATTGCTGCCTGAGACGATCACGGCGCCATAGTCGCCGCCGTCGTCGAAGATCGCCACGCTCATGCCGGAGCCGGCGCCAGGCGCGACCCGCACGAAGCGGCTGTCGACGCCTTTGCGTTCGAGATTACCGAGAAGCACGCGGCCGAAATCGTCATCGCCAACGGCGCCGATCATCGCCGAGCGCACGCCGGCCCGCGCGGCCGACACCGCCTGATTGCCGCCCTTGCCGCCACATTTCGGCTGCCAGGCATGGCCGGTCACAGTTTCGCCTTTGCGCGGGCGGTCGGGGGCTTCGACCATGATGTCGTAATGCAGGCTGCCGAACACGGTGACCAGGGGCGGGGAAGCCGTCATGTGCCCCTGTCCCGGCGTTTCGAAGTCACCGCCGACATGGTACGGCCAAGATTGCGCTCCGCCGCCTGGTAGTCGCGCTGCGCCACCGCGACGAACAGCGCGTCGAGTGCCCACGCAGCTTTAAGCTGAGTTGTTACCGCTTTCGCGAAAACGGTAACAACGCACGTGTAGCGGATTCAGGCGCTCCATTCCGAGCTTGCACAGCGGTCGCTTGTTACCTCGGCCAGCGCTGCTGATCGTAACCATGTACAACCGCTCGCCGCCCTTGCGTCTTGCGCGCCAATTGACCATCCTCGCAGACGTTAGTTGCACCGCGGCCGGGGGGTTCGCACATGCCGACGCTTTATGCGCTCAAACCGGCCTTCCAGGCGAAGCTGCGGCCGCTCGCCGACCGGCTGGCCGGGGCCGGCGTGACCGCCAACCAGATCACGCTACTGGCTGCCGCCCTGTCGGTCGCCACCGGCATTCTGGTCGCGGCCCTTGCCGGCCATCGCGCGATCTTCATCCTGATGCCGGTGGTGCTGTTTGCGCGCATGGCACTCAACGCCATCGACGGCATGCTTGCGCGGGAACATGGTCAGGCCTCGAAGCTTGGCATGTACCTCAACGAACTCTGCGACGTCGTCTCAGACCTCGCGCTGATCCTGGCCTTTGCCGCTCTCTTCTCCGCCTGGGGCGTCGTCGCCTTTGCCATCACGGCAGTGCTTGTGGAATTCGCCGGTGTGCTCGGCATCGCGGCGGGCACGGGGCGCAATTATGCCGGGCCGTTCGGCAAGAGCGATCGAGCGCTGGCGCTCGGCATCGTCGCCTTCCTCATCGCCTGCGGCCTATGGGTGGAAGCGATCTCGCCGTTTGTGTTTCCGGCAATGGCTACACTCTCGCTGGTGACCGCCATCAACCGGATACGCAGCGGCCTTAACGGGAGCGGTGGCTGAAATTCCGGTCGCATCCGCCAGGGGAACAACATGCTTCATGAACCAACGATTGCCGCTTCCGCAAGTGAGCAGCGGGTGGCGCAGGAACGCACCTTCCGCACGCATGACGGCACCGAGATCTTCTACCGCTACTGGCCGGCGGTCGGGCGACCTGCCAAGGGCGCGGTCCTGCTGTTCCACCGCGGCCACGAGCATGGCGGCCGCATGGCGCATCTGGTCGACGAACTCGACATGCCCGACCATGCCTTTTATGCCTGGGACGCGCGCGGCAATGGCCGCTCGGCCGGCGAACGCGGCTATGCGCCGTCCTTTGCCGCGCTGGTGCGCGACATCGATTGTTTCGTGCGCGAGATCGGCAGAGACGGGTTCGGCCAGCGCGACATCGCGCTGATCGCCCAATCGTTCGGCGCGGTGCTCGCCGCCGCCTGGGTGCATGATTATGCACCGCAGATTCGCGCTGTGGTGCTGGCCTCGCCGGCCTTTTCCGTCAAGCTCTACCTGCCCTTCGCCAAGCAAGGCATTGCGCTGTGGCAGAAGATCAAGGGCCGCTTCTTCGTCAATTCCTACGTCAAGGCCAAGTTCCTGACGCATGACCCCGAG
>NZ_RZSX01000660.1:0-3682 GCF_004023105.1 Mesorhizobium sp. M5C.F.Ca.IN.020.32.2.1
GCAAAGTGACCGGCGTCGAGACTTCGCGCGGCACAATCGGCGCCGGCAAGGTCGGCATGGCCGTCGCCGGCAGTTCGTCGCGTGTCGCGGCGATGGCGGGCCTGCGCCTGCCGATCGAAAGCCATGTGCTGCAGGCCTTCGTCTCCGAGGCGATCAAGCCGCTGCTCCCCAACGTCATGACCTTCGGCGCCGGCCATTTCTATGTCAGCCAGTCCGACAAGGGTGGGCTGGTCTTCGGCGGCGACATAGATGGCTACAATTCCTATGCCCAGCGCGGCAACATGCCGGTCATGGAAGACGTCTGCGAGGGCGGCATGGCGCTGATGCCGATGATCGGCCGCGTGCGCCTCTTGCGCCAGTGGGGCGGCATCATGGACATGTCGATGGACGGCTCGCCGATCATCGACAAGACGCCGGTGGACGGGCTCTATCTCAATGCCGGCTGGTGCTATGGCGGCTTCAAGGCGACGCCCGGCTCCGGCCTCGTCTTTGCCCATCTTCTGGCCCGCGACGAACTGCACACAGAAGCGGCGCGGTTCCGCCTGGACCGGTTCCGGCGGGGTGCTGTGATCGATGAAAAGGGCGTCGGCGCCCAACCGAACCTGCACTGAGGACGGTCCAAAAAGCATGCGTATTGTCTGTCCCTTCTGCGGCGAACGCGAACTCGGCGAGTTCAGCTATCTCGGCGACGCCAAGCCGGTGCGTCCGGCAGCCGGCGCCCCGGAGGACGACGTGTTCGACTATGTCTACCTGCGCGACAACATTGCCGGTGCGATGAGCGAATATTGGTACCATGCTGGCGGCTGCCGGGCCTGGCTGAAGATCACCCGCAACACGCTGACACACCAGATTTCCTCGGTCGAGCCGGCGGCGGGCGCAGGCGCTGCAAAGGTTGGCGCCTGATGGTTAGTCACGCGCAGACGCACCGGCTGGAGAGCGGCGGCCTCATCGACCGCTCGGCGCCCCTGAACTTTCGCTTCGACGGCAAAACCTTTGCCGGCTTCCAGGGCGACACCCTTGCCTCGGCGCTGATCGCCAATGGCGTCAAGCTGGTCGGCCGCTCGTTTAAATACCACCGGCCGCGCGGCATCCTGACATCAGGCTCGGAAGAACCCAACGCGCTGGTCGAGCTGCGCACGGGCGCGCGGCGCGAGCCGAACACCAAGGCGACCACGGCAGAACTTTATGACGGTCTGGAAGCGGCCAGCCAGAACTGCTGGCCGTCGCTGCGCCACGACCTGATGGCGATGAACCAGCTGTTCTCGCCGATCTTCGTCGCCGGCTTCTACTACAAGACCTTCATGTGGCCGGCGAAGTTCTGGGAAGCGATCTACGAGCCGGCGATCCGCCGCGCCGCAGGGCTTGGACGCGCGCCGGGCGTCGCCGATCCCGACCATTACGACAAGGCCTGGGCGCATTGCGACGTGCTGATCGCCGGCTCCGGCCCGGCCGGGCTGGCGACAGCACTTGCCGCCGGTCGCAGCGGTGCCCGCGTCGTCCTGTGTGAGGAAGATTTTGCGCTTGGCGGCCGCCTGCTTGCCGACGGCGGCACGATCGACGGCATGCCGGCGGCCGAATGGACTTCCCGCACCCTGGCCGAACTCGCCACGCTGCCCGATGTTCGCATCATGAACCGCACGACGCTGTTTGGCGTCTATGATGGCGGCACCTATGGCGCGATCGAACGGGTCAACGATCATCTGCCCTCGCCGCCCGAACACCAGGTGCGCCAGCGGCTGTGGCGGATCGTGGCCAAGCGCTGTGTCGTTGCCGCCGGCGCCATCGAACGGCCGATCGTCTTTGCCGGCAATGACACGCCCGGCGTGATGATGGCTTCGGCGATGCGGACCTATGTCGCGCGCTATGCGGCGACCCCTGCGAAGAGGATCGCCCTGTTCACCAACAATGAGGATGGCTGGCGCACAGTCGAGACCGCGCTCAGTGCCGGATTGCAGATCGCGGCCGTCGTCGATGCTCGCCCAGACGTGTCCGCCGCGCATCGCGCGCTTGCCGCCAAAGCCGGCTTTCCCGTGCTGAACGGTTCGGTCGCCAGTGTCGAAGGCGGCAAGGACGGTGTCAGGAAAATCTCGATATCGCTGACCGGCGGCGCACGCGCGGAAGTCGAAGCCGACGGACTTGCCGTTTCCGGCGGCTGGAACCCGGCGGTCGGGCTGACCTCATACCATCGCGGCCGGCCGAAATGGCAGGACGATATATCAGCCTTCGTGCCGGACGGCGCCCCTCCGGGCATGGTGGCCGCCGGTGCTGCCAACGGCGCCTTCGGCCTCGGCGCATGCCTGAGCCAAGGGTTTGCCGCCGGTGCGGCAGCGGCACACAGTGCCGGACACCACGGCAATGCCGGCACGCCGCCAGTCGCCGACGACGAGGCTTTTTCGCTGGCTCCGCTCTGGCATGTCGCAGGCAAAGGCAAAGCCTTTGTCGACTACCAGCATGATGTCACCGCTTCGGACATCGAACTGGCGCAGCGCGAAGGCTTTGAATCGGTCGAGCATCTCAAGCGCTATACGACGCTCGGCATGGCCACCGACCAGGGCAAGACCTCGAACGTCGCTGGCCTCGCCATCCTGGCGGCGGTATCAGGCAAGTCCATTCCCGAGACCGGCACGACGATCTACCGTCCGCCCTATGTGCCGGTCGCCATCGGCGCCTTTGCCGGCCATCATCGCGATGAGAACTTCCATGCGACAAGGCTGACGCCATCGCATCACTGGGCAGCAGAACAGGGCGCGGTGTTCGTCGACACCGGCCTGTGGAAGCGCGCGCAATGGTATCCGCGCGCCGGCGAGAAGGACTGGCTGGAATCGGTCACCCGCGAGGTCAAGGCGGTGCGCTCTGGCGTCGGCTTCTGCGACGTCTCGACGCTTGGCAAGATCGACGTGCACGGACCGGATGCCGGCGCCTTCCTCGACCGCGTCTACATCAACACCTTCTCCAATCTTGCGGTGGGAAAAGCGCGCTACGGGCTGATGCTGCGGGAGGACGGCATGGTCTATGACGACGGCACCACGTCGCGGCTGGCCGAGGACCATTATTTTCTGACCAGCACCACCGCCAAAGCCGGGCCGGTGATGCAGCATCTCGAATTCTGCCGGCAGGTGCTGTTTCCTCAACTCGACGTGCAACTGACATCCGTCTCCGACCAGTGGGCGCAATTCTCGATCGCCGGGCCGAAGACCCGTGACCTGCTTCGAGATATGATCGATCCAGCCGAGGATTTGTCGAATGAGGGCTTTCCGTTCATGGGGGCGCGGGAAGTAGCGCTTCGCGGCGGCATCAAGTCACGGCTGTTCCGCATCTCGTTCTCCGGCGAGATGGCGTTCGAGATTTCCGTTCCCGCCCGCTACGGCGACGCGCTGGTGCGCAATCTGATGCTGGCCGGCAAACAATTCGGCGTGACGCCTTATGGCACCGAGGCGCTTGGCGTCATGCGCATCGAAAAGGGCCATGTCGCCGGACCGGAGCTGAACGGCACGACGACTGCTGCCGACCTCGGGCTTGGCAAGATGATGTCGACCAAGAAGGATTTTATCGGCCGCGTCATGGCCGGGCGCGAGGCGCTGGCGGCAGCGGATCGGCAGGTCGTGGTTGGCATCAAGCCGACCGACAAGACGCGCCGCCTGCGCTCCGGCGCACATGTCATTCCGAAGGGCGAGATACCAGG
>NZ_RZSX01000661.1:0-3679 GCF_004023105.1 Mesorhizobium sp. M5C.F.Ca.IN.020.32.2.1
CCGGTTATACTCACCAGCCTTGATGAGCCAACGGCGCGGGTAGCGATCGCCAAAGCGGGCCACAGCTTCATGATCGATGCCGGCGTCGGGCACGGCGCCTTCGACTTCGAGATCGGCCAGATTCGTGTGGTGCCGAAAGGTGCTGACACCGACGGACTATGGGCTCATGCCGCAAAACCCAAGAACATCGATGCAATGCTCGAAACGCCAGCCTATCGCGAGCACGCGAGAAAATTCGACGGCTGCGGGACCTTCATTCTTGCCGAGGCTAGCGCCGCTGTGCCGTTTGTCGGGGCGGCGATCGGTGCTCTGACAATTGCGCAGCTGCTACGCGTCGCATCCATGTGTTCGACCCCAAGGATCATGCAGGTCGAGCTGAACGCTCCGGACACTGTCAGCGCCGGTACGCTGAATCCCCCCACTGCCCAAGGGCTTGGTGGGATCGAGCTTCGCTGGGCGTAGCCCAACGTCCTAGACAGACGACCGCCTCCGGACGGGGCTTCGCGCAGATCGAACGGGGTCAGAATCAGGCATTCACTGGACATTGCCGGTCCACCTCGCCGCAGGAGCTTCGGACACTAACCCGAATGTTATCGCCCGCAGAGCAATTGCCTCTGTCGCCGAGCGCTTCACACCTTCGCATTTCCGGCCGGCTTTTCGGGCTTTCGCGCAGGAACGAAAACAGAAGAGAACCAGAATCTGCGTGTGCAATTTCTGCACACACCTAGCCGTAAGCTATTGATATGTATGGTTAAACTCTGCCATCCATCATGGGCGCCACGGCAAATCGCCTGTCTAAGTATTTCATTCCGTTACACTTTTTTGCTCTCAGTCGGCCCAATGCCCCACTGGACCGACTGATAAGGTAATTGCCATATCATATCCAAGAGCACGCTGAACAGCGACACAAACGTCTCCGACGCGGAATTAGAGCCCGCATTTGGCCACCCTGAGTGTGCACGGTCACCCGAGGCGGTATCCGCTGAACGGCGCACGTTCGATCGCGACCGGATGACGTTGGGGAACGGTCGGCGGGGCTTCACTCGTCTCACCGCGCAATCACCAAGGTTTGGTTTGCCGTGTCGGCGCTTCGAGTATGTCCCGTCTAGTGCAACGGATGCGTTCGAGGCGGCATTCCCTCATTGATGACCAGTGTGGCTTTGGGCCAAAGGACCGCCCGATTGTTCAGCTTTGCGCCTAACATCGGTCTTGGAGTTCCGCCGTCGCCCGCGAACACGAAGGATGGCCTTGGCTAGGGGTTGGCGTGCCTATCGAGCGATAATCGGACGCGGGCCGAACTGACTACGACCCTGATCTATTCGGCTCGGCTCAGCACACTGTGCGAGCGCTACAGGTCGGTTTCGGCTCAGGAGGGGCGAAAGAAACAGTACTGCGGAAGATCGTGCTGCGATTGCGGTAGACCGGAGGGCCCTTCTGCCGAACGACCATGTATTGCGGCACATTCTGCCAAACGCCTGCGGCTATGCTCGGCTAACACGGCAGATTGACAGGAACCAAGGACATGGATCGCTTCCGGCCGAAATACGTGACTTTTGATTGCCACGGCACGCTGATCAATTTCCAAATGGCGGGAGCCGCTCGGGATCTGTTCGGTCATCTTCTGGATGGGCCGCGCATGGACGAATTCATCAGAAACTTCCAAGCCTACCGCCTCGATGAGGTGTTGCAGGACTGGAAGCCCTATGCCGATGTCGTTCACAACGCACTGGAGCGGACGTGCCGCCGCAACAATGTCGCATTCCGTGCCGAAGACGCTGAAACGATCTACAACCGCATCCCGACCTGGGGGCCGCATCAGGACGTTCCCGAGGGCTTGGCTAAACTAGCCAAGGAAATTCCGCTGGTTATCCTTTCGAACTCCATGATGGCCCAAATTCCGTCGAACGTGGCAAAACTCGGCGCGCCATTTCATGCCGTCTACACCGCTGAACAGGCGGGGGCTTACAAGCCGCACTTCAAGGCGTTCGAATATATGTTCGACATGCTGCGATGCGGCCCGGAGGACATAACTCACGTTTCCTCGTCTTTCCGCCACGACCTGATGTCTGCCTATGACCTAGGGATCAAGAGCAAGGTCCGGGTTAATCGCGGCCATGAGCCAGCCAACCCTTATTACGAGTACACCGAAATCCGCGATGTGACGGAGCTACCGGGCGTTTTCGGGATCTGAGGGCGAGGATGGGGCGCGGGTTTATTGGCTGGACCGCTCCACCACTCGCAGCAAGAAGAACACCATATCCAGCAGGCGAGGATCTTTCGAGTTGGGTGCTTGTAGTCATCTGGTCTCCGATGAAAAAGCAGGCCAGCCCAATGGCTCCATGGCTGCGGGACGCGACCATCTGCCTTACGCGGCAGCCTCAACCGAAGCCTATTTTCGCACTGCCGCCGCAATCCTGGCCATGCGGCCGGCTTCTGCGGAACCAGACATGTCGGCGGCATTGCTTAAGCGTCACTACGGATTGGCGGGATCGATCGCCACATTATCCTCCGAGGTCGAGCGCACCGTTGAGGTCAACCTGTCGGACGGCCACCGACTGATCCTGAAGACGTCGACAAGACCGGAGGCGGTCGACAGCTTTCGTTTCCAAAGCGCCACCATGGCGGGATTGCAAGGGGCCGCGGGCTTCGTTGCACCCGAAGTGCTCCGCACCAGCAGCGGCGCGTTGATGTTTGAGGAAGAAGGGGTATGCGGGTACTTGCAGACCCGGATCGAAGGCGTTCCGCTGCACAAGGCGGTGCCCACTCCGGACCTGCTTTTTCGAACTGGCAGCGCTCTGGCCCGGCTGGACTTGGCCCTTGCGCAAGTCAATGTGCCCGCGGCCCACCGTCCCGTTCTTTGCCATGTCGGGTGCTGGTCGCGGTTGATGGAACTAGAGCAATACCTCCCACCCGGGAGCATTGCCGACAGCGTTCGCGTCGCGATGGCGGACTATGTGGAGTTTGTTGAGCCACAAATCTCGAACGTGGCGTGGCAGGTCACCCATAATGATCCCAGCCCATTCAATATGATGACGACTGCCCAGGGAACGGGTTTCATCGATTTTGGCGATGGCTGCTGGAGCCCCAGGATCCAGGATCTGGCGATCGCGGCAAGTCACGCCGTGACGGATCCGAACCTTCCTTTGGGTGGGGCCGAACATCTTATCGCCGGCTATGCCTCGGTCATTGCAATTTCGGCGCTGGAAGCAAGACTCCTCGTCGGATTGATGCGGGCGCGACAAAGCGCTTTGATCCTGGTCAATAACTGGCGCTCCCACCTTTTTCCGGGCGACGCCCAGTACATCAAAAAGAACGTCGCGCGTGCCGAGCATGGCCTCTCCATCCTGACGCCTCTTGGTGGCGCCTCGGGCGAGGCGGCAGTCCAGGCGGCAATGTCGTCGTCCCGCTGCAACGCCGTATCGGTTCGCCCGACAGGCAGGGTCGCCGAACCGCGAATTGATCAAGATACTCGTTCAGATAGGCAGCAGCACATGTCCACCGATCTCATGCCGAATCGCTACAGACCTGGCGAATCCGATCTTCCCAGGCGCGAGTCCGAGCTAATTGCTCGCCGTGACGACGTTCTGGGGGCCTCCTATCGGCTCCAGTACCGCCGGCCCGTGCACTTCGTTCGCGGCGAAGGCATGTGGCTCTACGATCCTGACGGGCGGGCCTATCT
>NZ_RZSX01000662.1:0-3679 GCF_004023105.1 Mesorhizobium sp. M5C.F.Ca.IN.020.32.2.1
TGCCGTGCCGCGCGAGCTGTCCGGCGGCATGAAGATGCGCGTCTCGATCGCCCGCGCCATGGTGACCAAGCCGCGCGTGCTTTTGATGGACGAGCCGTTCGCAGCGCTCGACGAGATCACCCGCTTCAAGCTCAACAACGATCTTCTGGAGCTATGGCAGGACGAGCATTTTACCGTCGTCTTCGTGACCCACAGCGTCTTCGAAAGCGTTTTCCTCTCCAGCCGCGTCGTCGTCATGGCGGCGCGACCGGGCCGGGTGTTCAAAGAACTCGTCATCGATGCGCCCTATCCGCGCAATGAAGCCTTCCGTACTTCGCCCGCCTATGCCGCGCTTTGCCGTCAGGCGTCCGATGTGCTGATCGGCGCCATCAACTCAACTGCCGGACCGCACCATGACGGCCATTGAAGAACACGTGCTGAGGCTCGATCCCGAGGAGGCGCGTCGCGTGCGCCAGGAGCGGCTCGAGCGCATCGGCCGATGGGTGCTGCCGCTGGCGATCATGATTCTGGCCATCTGGCTGTGGGACCGCATCTGCGTCTGGAACGACATCCCGAAATATATCCTGCCGCGCCCCGGTGTGGTGCTGCAAACGCTTTTTGACGATGCCGGGCTGCTGTTTTCCTCGCTGCTGGTGACGCTCAGGATCACCTTCCTCAGCCTGCTTCTGGCCGTCGTCGGCGGTGTTGGGTTGGCGGTCCTGTTCGCACAATCGAAATGGGTGGAGATGTCGTTCTTCCCGTTTGCCATCGTCCTGCAGGTGACGCCGATCGTCGCGATCTTCCCATTGATCAACATCTACGTCGACAACCAGACGACGAAGCTTCTGCTATGTGCCTGGATTGTCGCCTTCTTTCCGATCCTGTCCAACACCACGCTCGGCCTCAATTCCGTCGACCGCAATCTGCGCGACATGTTTAGGCTTAACGGCGCGACCCGCTGGCAGCAATTGCGTTATCTCAGGCTGCCGGCAGCGATGCCGTATTTTCTCGGCGGGCTGAAGATCGCCGGCGGCCTGTCACTGATCGGCGCGGTGGTGGCCGAGTTCGTCGCCGGGGCAACCGGCCAGTCGTCGGGGCTTGCCTCTCGCATCATCGAGGCCGGTTACCGGCTTAACGCCCCGCGGCTGTTTGCGGCCCTGATCCTGATCTCGTTCACCGGCATTCTGATCTTCCTGGTGCTGTCGCTGATCTCGCATCTCATTTTGCGGCGCTGGCATGAAAGCGCGCTGAAGCAGGAGCGATGAAATGTTGGAGATACCGGCCTCTGGTCCTTACCATCTCACCAACGTCCGGCTTCACGCATCACTGACGCCGGGCCTTGCCGCAGCCTTCGATGCCGACGGCTTTGCGCTCGCTGATATCGCCGTCGCCGACGGCAAAATCTCCAGCATCGTCGCGCATCGCCAGTCCAATTCGCCCGCAGCTGCCGCCGACCTCGGCGGCCGCGTCGTCATGCCGTGCTTCGTCGACTGCCACACGCATATCGACAAGGGCCATATCTGGCCTCGAAAACCCAATCCGGACGGCACGTTCATGGGCGCGTTGAACGCCACCGGCGCCGATCGCGCTGCCCGCTGGAGCGCAGACGACGTTGCCCGCCGCATGGCTTTTTCGCTGCGCTCAGCCTACGCGCACGGCACCAGGGCTATGCGAACCCATCTCGACAGCGTCGCGCCGCAGGAAGAGATCTCCTGGCCGGTGTTCGAGACGATACGGGAGAAATGGCGTGGCCGCATCGAGCTGCAGGCGGCCTGCCTGCTTGGCATCGAAGGCGTGCGCGACAGGAAGTGGTTCGAAAGGCTGGCCAAACGCGTCGCCGCGGCCAATGGCGTGCTCGGCGTCGTCACCTATATGCTGCCGGACCTGGAAGAGCTTCTCGACCAGGTGTTCGCGCAGGCGATCAAGCATGGCCTCGACCTCGATTTCCACGCCGACGAGACTGACGATATCTCGGCGATCTCGCTGAAGAAGATCGCAGAGGCGGCCTTGTGGAACGGTTTTGAGGGAAACATCCTCGTCGGCCACTGCTGCTCGCTGGCACGCCAGCCCGATCTCGATGTGCTCGACACGCTGGATAAGGTGGCGAAGGCGAGGCTTGCCGTGGTGTCGCTGCCGATGTGCAATCTCTATCTGCAGGACCGGCGCGGCGACAAGACCACGCCGCGCTGGCGCGGCGTGACGCTGCTGCACGAGATGAAAGCGCGCGGCATTCCTGTCGCCGTCGCCTCCGACAATACCCGAGATCCGTTCTACGCCTATGGCGATCTCGACATGCTGGAGGTCTATCGCATGGCGACGCGCATCCTGCATTTCGATCACCCGGTCGGCGATTGGCCACAGGCGGTGACTTCAACGCCGGCCCAGGTGATGCGGCTCGACGGTTTCGGCACCCTTGCAGCCGGCGGCGCCGCCGATTTCGTCGTCTTCAAGGGGCGGAGCTGGACGGAATTGCTGTCGCGGCCTGAATCGGATCGCATCGTGGTGCGCGACGGCCGCGCCATCGAGCGCCAATTGCCCGATTATGCCGAACTCGATGATCTGATGGTGGGATGATGGACCTGGCTACGCTCAAACGCGATCTCGACGGTCTGAAGATCGACGACCATCCGGCGATCGTCCAGCAAAAGAGCCGTGACTTCTACTGGTACAGCCCGGTGCTGAAGCAACAGCTCGACCATGTGACCGGCGATCTGATCGTGACACCGAAGACGGAAGACGAGGTGATCCGAGTGCTTGCCGCCTGTCACCGGCATGGCGTGCCTGTGACGCCGCGCGGCAGCGGCACCGGCAATTACGGGCAGGCGATGCCTTTGTCCGGCGGCGTCGTGCTCAATCTCGCCGAAATGAAAGCAGTCAAGACGATCGCGCCCGGCCGCGTCGTGACCGGACCCGGTGCCGTCCTCGCCGACATCGACAGGGCGACGCGCGCGCATTCCGGCCAGGAGCTGCGAATGTCGCCATCGACCTATAACACCGCGTCGATCGGCGGTTTCGTCGCCGGCGGATCGGGCGGCGTCGGCTCGATCCGCTGGGGTGGGCTGCGCGACCTCGGCAATGTCATCCGGCTCAGGACCGTGACGATGGAGGCGGAGCCTCGCATCATGGATCTTACCGGCGAAGAGGTGCTGAAGGTGATGCATGCCTACGGCACCAACGGCATCATCACCGAGGTCGAGATGCCGCTGACCGCATCTTACGACTGGATCGACGTCATCGTCGGCTTCGACGATTTCATGGATGCGGCCGGCTTCGGCAACGATCTCGCCATTCAGGACGGCATTCTAGCGAAGCTGATCACGCCGATCGCCGCGCCCATCCCTTACGATTATTTCAAGCGGCACCAGCGGTTTTTCAGGCGCGAGCAAAGCATCGTCGTCTGCATGATCACGCCGCATGCCATGGACGCCTTTGTCGCTCTTACTGCGCGCAGCAAGGGCGAGATCGTCTTCCGCGCCGACAACGAGGCCGATCTCAAGGGCCTGCCGCCGGCCTATGAGCTGACCTGGAACCACACGACGCTGCGCGCCATCAGGGTCGACCCGACGATTACCTATCTGCAGACCCGCTATCCTTCGCCGGATCATCTCGCTTACGTCAAGGCGATGATCGACCGCTTCGGCGACGAAGTGCCGACACATCTCGAATTCATCCGCTTCGACGGCGCGATCGGCGTGGCCGG
>NZ_RZSX01000663.1:0-3674 GCF_004023105.1 Mesorhizobium sp. M5C.F.Ca.IN.020.32.2.1
GATCAGCACCGACCAGGCGAACAGCGGCATCTTGTGCAGCGTCATGCCAGGCGCGCGCATGTTGAAAATGGTGGTGATGAAATTGATGGCGCCGAGGATCGACGACGCGCCGGCGATGTGCAGCGACAGGATCGCAAGGTCCATCGCCGGTCCCGGCTGGCCCGACGTCGATAGCGGCGGATAGATCGTCCAGCCGCCGCCGACGCCGTAGGCGCCAGGCGCGCTCGGCACGAAGGCCGAGATAATCAGCAGGATGAAAGCCGGTGGCAGCAGCCAGAACGAGACGTTGTTCATGCGCGGGAAAGCCATGTCGGGCGCACCGATCATGATCGGCACCATCCAGTTGGCGAAACCGCCGATCAGCGCCGGCATGACCATGAAGAAGATCATGATCAGCGCATGCGCAGTGGTGAAGGCATTGTACATGCTCTTGCCGCCATCGAGCGCGGCGTCGGCATTCAAGCCGTAGACCATCTGCGCCAGGCCGGTGAAAATCTGGATTCCCGGCTCCTGCAGTTCCATGCGCATGACGACCGAAAGGGCACCGCCAACGCAGCCCGCCATGATCGCGAAGATCAGATAGAGCGTACCGATATCCTTGTGGTTGGTCGAATTCACCCACCGGACCCAGCCGTGATACGGCTTATGGTCGTGATCGTCGTGAGCTGCAGCGTCTGCCATGTTCGGCTCCGTTCCCTGATCTTTTCTGGTCGCGGCATCAGTTGCCGGCGGCCGCTACCTTGTCTTTGCTGTCGACCTCGGCCATCAGCGCCTTGTTGGCGCCGGGAAGGTCGGTGCCGGCTGCCGCCAGCCAGGTCTTGTACTGGGCGTCGGAGACGACGCGGATCGCGATCGGCATGAAGGCGTGGTCCTTGCCGCAGAGCTCCGAACACTGGCCGTAATAGAGGCCTTCCTTTTCCGCCTTGAACCAGACCTCGTTGATGCGGCCCGGAACCGCGTCGGTCTTGATGCCGAAGGATGGCATGGCAAAGGCATGAATCACGTCCGCCGCCGTCACCAGCACCCGGGTCATGGTGTTGACTGGCACCACCATCTCGTTGTCGACGGCGAGCAGGCGCGGATAAACGCCGCGATCCTCCTTGCCAGCCGCCGCGCGGTCAGAATCCGCCAGGATCGCGGAGTTGAAGGAAAGCGTGTTTTCGGTTTGGTATTCGTAGTCCCAGTTCCACTGGTTGCCGGTCGCTTTAATGGTCAGCTTGGCTTCTTCCGGCGGTGTGTATTGCGCGGTCAGGAGCTGAAACGAAGGGATGGCGAGACAGAGCAGCACGACGACCGGCCCAACCGTCCAGATCACCTCGATCAGCGTGTTATGGCTGGTGCGCGACGGGATCGAGTTGACGCTGGCACGGAATTTCAAGATGCAATAGGCGATAAGCGCGAGCACGAAGAGGGTGATCGGCACGATGAACCATAGCGTGTAGTGCTCGAACCAGGCGATCTGCCGCATCATGTCGGTGGCGGCGGGCTGGAAGGTCATTTCCCACGGCGCAGGCTGGGCCGCATGGGCGGATGCGCCGGTGAACAATGTGGCGGCAGCCCAAGCGCTCGCTAGGAGTTTGGCGCCTGCTAGGAATTTTCTCATTGCCGTCATTATCTCCCAGTTCCTCGCGATCGGACCGCAAGAATATCGAACAACGCCGGGACGGGAATCCCGGACAGTCCCGAGGCTGGTTCAAACCATACTCTATTTGCCTCCGCAAGAAAGGAGCGGAGGAAACCGTGCGGCATTTTTGCGCGCAAGCCCGGCTGCGCATTTTGGCGACGGCCGCGGCGGTGGCGGATCGCGGAAGCCCGAGCGGCGGACTGTCCTGGCAAAATGCGCCGGGCTGTCGCAATTCGGGCGAATTTGGCACGGAAAAGCGCACAATTGCCTTGGTCGAGGCAGGCCGGAAGTGGTCTCATCCTTTACTTGCCCTTGGCGCGGCTTAAAGTGCCGTGATTCGCATTGGAGCCGTCATGAACTCTTGGCTTTGGGAACTTGGGCTTTCGAGACTTGGGCTTTCGAGAACCTTGGCGAACGTCATCTTTCTCGCCGCGGTGTCTAGCGTTGGCCTGTCTGGCGTCGGCCTGTCCAGCCAGGCCAAGGCTGCACAGCCAAGCGGCAAGGTGCGGTCGACGCATGGCGCGTGGTCGATCATCTGCGACACGCCGGCCGGCGCCACATCGGAACAATGCGTGATGATGCAGAACGTCGTCGCCGAGGACCGTCCAGAGATGGGGCTTTCCGTCGTCGTGCTGCGCACCGCCGACAACAAGGCTGAAATCCTGCGCGTGCTGGCGCCGCTCGGCGTGCTGCTGCCCAACGGGCTCGGCCTCAATGTCGATGGCAAGGACATCGGCCGGGCCTATTTCGTGCGCTGCTTCCAGGACGGCTGCTACGCCGAGGTCATTCTCGAAAAGCCGCTGCTCGACACGCTGAAGACCGGAACGTCAGCCACCTTCATTGTCTTCCAGACGCCGGAGGAAGGCATCGGCATCCCGGTCGAGCTCAAGGGTTTCGCCGACGGGTTCGCCGCCCTGCCTTGAGAACCGGTCAGAACCCAAGATCCGAGAAAGCGATTGTGACTGGCCTTTGGCGATGACAATGGTCGTCGTCGATTGTCCCGGCGCACGTTCGCGCCTACATCGTGAGGACAACCTCTTTCCACGGACGGACCTGCCATGAACAGCCTGATCGGCCAATTCGACATTTCCGACGCTCGCATCAAACAGATCGTCGCCGAGACCATCAACGGCGCCGACGACGGCGAGCTGTTCCTCGAATACAGCGAAAGCGAAGCGCTGATGTTCGACAATGGACGGCTGAAGACCGCCAATTTCAATACCGACCAGGGTTTTGGGTTGCGTGCTGTCGCCGGGGAAGCGAGCGGCTACGCACATTCCAGCGATCTTTCCGAAGCATCGCTGCTGCGCGCGGCCGACGCCGTCTCGACGGTGAAGGGCGGTTATTCCGGCACGCTTGCCGCGGCACCCGCCCGCACCAACCGCCATCTCTATGGCGACGAGAACCCGATCCCCTCGCCCTCCTTCGAGGCCAAGGCCAAGCTGCTTCAGGAAATCGATGCGTGGCTGCGAGCCGAGGATCCGCGCGTGCGACAGGTGACGGCTTCGCTCGCCGCCTCCTGGCAGCATGTCGAGATCGTGCGTGCCGACGGCCAGATGGTGCGCGACATCCGCCCGCTGGTCAGGATCAACGTGTCGGTGGTGGTCGGCAACGGCGACCGCCAGGAGAGCGGCTCCTACGGCATGGGCGGACGCAAGGCATTTGGCGAATTCCTGGTCGAGGAGAGCTGGAAGCACGCGGCCAAGGAGGCGCTGCGGCAGGCGCTGGTCAACCTCGAAGCGGTCCCGGCGCCCGCCGGCACCTTCGACATCGTGCTGTCGAGCGGCTGGCCGGGCGTTATGCTGCACGAAGCCGTCGGCCACGGGCTGGAAGGCGACTTCAACCGCAAGAAGACATCGGCCTTCGCCGGACTGATGGGCCAGCAGGTGGCCGCGAAGGGTGTCACCGTCGTCGACGACGGCACCATGGCCGAACGGCGTGGGTCGCTGACCGTCGATGACGAAGGCACGCCGTCGGCCCGCAACGTGCTGATCGACGACGGCAAGCTTGTCGGCTATATGCAGGACCGCCAGAACGCCCGGCTGATGGG
>NZ_RZSX01000664.1:0-3667 GCF_004023105.1 Mesorhizobium sp. M5C.F.Ca.IN.020.32.2.1
AAGAAACCCGCCGCTGCCCCGACCCTGAAAGCGCCGCCCGTCAAAGCGACCAAACTCAAGGACAGGTAAGCCTGGGCGTTTCGACGCGAGATCATGACCCGGCGGCATTTCAGTGCCAATCGACATTCACCGGTTGGTCCTGAAATGCCGCCGGCGCTGCTGTTGATTGGGCACCCTAAATTTCTATACCAATGCAGCGAAGACGACTTCGCGCTTTGCGAAAAGACCGGGACGACCCGCAATCCAATGGAGCGTTCCGATGTCGTGGATTCTTCTCTTCTTCGCTGGTCTGTTCGAGATCGGCTGGGCGATCGGCCTCAAATACACTGATGGCTTTTCGAGGCCGCTGCCGACTGTCCTGACGGTTGTCTCGATGGTCGTCAGTCTCGTTTTGCTCGGACTGGCGCTGAAGACGCTGCCGGTCGGCACGGCCTATGCGGTGTGGACCGGCATCGGCACCGTCGGCACGGCGCTGCTTGGCATCTGGCTGCTCGGCGAGCCTGCGACCGCGATCAGGCTGGCCTGCATCGCACTCATCGTCTGCGGCATCATGGGATTGAAACTCGCGGCCTAAAGCGCGTCGCGACTGAAGAGATTCATGCGGCGCGCTTTAAGTTCTTGTTGTTATGCATGTCGTTGTCCCAAAACCGCTGCGCACTTTTGGGCGACATGCATTAGTTTTGCTGCAAGGCCGCAGCACAAACGCCTTCAGGGGCCGCTGCAAGGCGGCCCTGAATTTGATTGGTGCTATCGCGCTGTAGGAGCGCTAGCGAGCAGAAAAGCCCGGAGGCGTCCTGCCGGTGCGCTGCTTGCGCGCCGCATAGCGCGCGTCGCGCTTGGCCTTGCGCTCGGCCTCGTCGGCAAGCAAACGAGCGATGCGCTCGTTCTCTTCGGCTTCCCGGATCTTCGCTTCCGCCCGCGCCGCTTCTTCCGCAGCAATACGCGCCGCTTCGGCAGCAGCTTCGCGCTCGGCCTTTTCGGCCGCTTCGCGCGCCAGCTTTTCCTGCTTCAGCCTGGCCTTTTCGGCCTCGCGTATCGCACGAGCTTCGAGGATTGCCTTGCGTTCGGCCTGTCGTGCCAGCACCGCTGGATCGTCTGCTGCTGGCTTTGCCCTGAAGCGCTCGAGAAGCGCCTTCTTTGCCTCGTGTGCGGCATTGCGCCGCTCGAAAACGTCTTTTTCCCTATAGATAGCCAAGTCCACTTCCCTGGAGTCAATTTGCGAGGCTTACATACGCGTGAAAACCCAGAGTTCAAGCGCCAAAACGGTATGCCAGCCATGAAATTCTGAGCTGTTGCAGTCGGGAGACGCCTTTTCGGCTGAATTCGGCTGAAACGGACATGCACTGTTCACCATCCGCCCCTCTGGTGGCGCGGCGGACTGGTCGCTACCTGTAGCGCGAAAAACAAAACACCAGGATGACACATGATGGAACTCGGTCTCTATACCTTCGCCGACGTCGGGCCGGAACCGGGCCCTGGTGCCATCGGTCCGCATGAGCGGCTGCGAAACCTGATCGAGGAGATCGAGCTGGCCGACCAGGTCGGCCTCGACGTGTTTGGGCTGGGCGAGCATCACCGTCCCGATTATGCGGCTTCAGCGCCGGTCGTAGCCCTGGCCGCGGCGGCCGAACGCACCCGGCGCATAAAGCTGACCAGCGCGGTCACCGTGCTATCCTCCGACGATCCGGTTCGCGTCTACCAGCAGTTTGCGACACTCGACCTTCTATCCGGCGGTCGGGCCGAGATCATGGCTGGGCGCGGCTCGTTCATCGAATCCTTTCCGCTGTTCGGCTACAATCTCGAAGATTATGACGAGCTCTTTGCCGAAAAGCTCGACCTGCTGCTTGCCATACGCGACAGCGTCAAGGTGACCTGGTCGGGCAGGCTGCGCGCTTCGATCAACGATCGCGGCGTCTACCCCCGCCCGTTCCAAGGCAGATTGCCGATCTGGATCGCGATCGGCGGCACGCCGCAATCCGCCGCGCGGGCCGGCGCGCTTGGCCTGCCGCTGGCGCTGGCCATCATCGGCGGCGCGCCGGCGCGGTTCGCGCCGCTGTTCGACATTTACAGGGAAGCGGCCAAACGGGCGGGCAACGATCCGGCTGATCTCGCTACCAGCCTCAACGTCCACGGCTTCATCGCCGAGACCACCGACCAGGCGGCTGACGATTTTTATGGGCCGCAAGCCGAGGTGATGAACCGCATTGGCCGCGAGCGTGGCTGGGGTCCGACGTCGAGGGCACATTTCGACCAGTCGCGCGGCCCGAACGGCGCGCTGTTCGTCGGCAATCCAGAACAGGTGGCCGAAAAAATCGTTGCCCAGCAAAGGATATTCGGCAACGATCGCTTCCTGCTGCAAATGGCGATCGGCACCATGGCTCATGCCAAGGTCATGAAGGCGATCGAACTCTACGGCACCAAGGTCGCGCCGATCGTGCGCAAGGAAACGGCGAAGGCCATCCGGGCCGTGGCAGCGCCGGCTGCCTGATTCGTCGGCAAGATCGTAGGGCTAAGGTCATCATCAACGCCGGCTAACGCATCGACCCGACAATCGGAATCGATTTTCGGAAAGCACGATGCGTAGATTCAAAGTGTCAGAGCGCACTTTGTGCGTCCAAGTGGACGCACGTCGCTCTAACGGAACTTTGAAGCCGCAAAGGCGTTTCCGCCCACGGTCTACGCCAATCGCGGTGTGCCGCCGAGGGCCAGAATGAAAGCCGAACCCGCCGCTTCGGGCGCAGGCGCTGCCGATAGCCCGGATACGCCCGCCGAGGCGCGTGCGGATACCCATCTGATGCGTTCGCTGCTCGTTGGCATCTTCATCCTTATGGCGATCTTCGCGCTCTACTTCGCCCGTGCCTTCTTCATGCCGGTCATTCTGGCTTTCCTGCTGGCACTGACGCTGACGCCGATCGTCCGCTTCCTGCGCAAGCACGGCTTGCCCGATGCCATGTCGGCGACATTGCTGGTGCTGCTGTCGTTCTGCGTCATCGCTGTCGCAGGGTATTTGCTCAGCGGCCCGGTCATCGACCTCATCAACAACACCTCGTCGATCGGCCAGCAGCTTGCGGAACGTCTGGCGCAACTGCGCCGTCCGTTCGAAAGGATTGTGGAGATTTCGCGTCAGATAGAGGGACTAACGCAGACCTCCCAGGAGCCCGGCGTTCAGAGGGTGGCCATGGCGCCATCGGGCATTCTCTCGCAAGCCGCCGGCAATGTGCTGTCGGCCGGCACCAGCGTCACCATTGTCTTTGTCCTGTCGCTGTTCCTGCTCGCCTCCGGCACGATGTTCTATGAGAAGATTGTCCAGTCCTTCCCCAGTCTCAGCGAAAAGAAGCGGGCGCTGCGCGTCGTCTACGACGTTGAACGTGAAATCTCGCACTATCTGCTCACCGTCACGGTCATCAACGCGGGCCTCGGCACAGTCATCGGGCTCGGCCTGTGGGCCCTCGGCGTGCCCAACGCTCAGGTCTGGGGCGCGGCAGCGGCTCTGCTTAATTTCCTGCCCTATATCGGTGCGCTGATTACGATCACGCTGGTTACCGTCATCTCGCTGATCAGCTTCGAGACGATCTCCTATGCGCTGCTGGCGCCAGCATTCGTCATTTTGTGCGACGTCATCGAAGGCCAGTTTGTGACGCCGACTGTGGTTGGCCGCCGCCTCGAG
>NZ_RZSX01000665.1:0-3663 GCF_004023105.1 Mesorhizobium sp. M5C.F.Ca.IN.020.32.2.1
ATGTGGTCGAGGCGGCGCGCGGCGCCGGCATGACCGGCTGGCAAAGGCTGGTCAAGGTCGAGCTGCCGCTCAGCGCGCCGATCATCCTCGGCGGTATCCGGCTGTCGGTGGTCATCAGCCTCGCCACCGCGACGATCGGCTCGACCGTGGCGGCCAAAACGCTGGGCGAGGTGATCATCGCCGGTCTGTTGTCGAACAACCTCGCCTTCGTCCTGCAGGGCGGCCTGATCGTTGCCGCCCTTGCCGTGCTGATCTATGACGGGCTGTCGGCGATCGAGCGCTACACCGCCCGCCGCATGGGGCAGGAGACGGCGTAGCCGACAAATCAGCTCAGATATCGCCTTGCTTATCTCGACGGGAAACAGTGATTTCCATGACCCGACCGGGTTCTGAAGTGAAAGATAGCGGTTCTACCGAGAGGGTTTAGGCGAAAGCCGGGCAAAAACCGAACAATATCTTGACGTTCGCAACCCTGTTTCGCATAAGCCGGTGCGAAGGGAGCGGATTCCGCGCGCGGAATCCGCTCCCCTGTCTCAACGGCCCAGGGAGGGATTCTTTTGGGTCATCAAGCGAGGAAAATCCGGCAATGACCATAATTTCAGCTGTCATCGCCTGCGGTCTGCTTTCAGTCCTTTACGCCATCTGGGCGACACGTTCGGTCCTCGCGGCCGATCAGGGCAATGCACGCATGCAGGAAATTTCCGCGGCCATCCGCGAAGGCGCGCAGGCCTATCTGGCGCGCCAGTACACCACCATCGCCATCGTCGGCGTCGTGGTCCTGCTGCTCGCCTGGTGGCTGCTTTCGATCACTGCCGCCATCGGCTTCCTGATCGGCGCCGTTCTGTCGGGCGCAGCCGGCTTCATCGGCATGCACGTCTCGGTGCGCGCCAATGTGCGCACCGCGCAGGCGGCTTCCAACAGCCTCGCTGCCGGCCTCGAGATCGCCTTCAAGTCGGGCGCCATCACCGGCATGCTGGTCGCTGGCCTGGCCCTGCTCGGCGTCTCGATCTACTACCTGATCCTCACCCAATTCATGGGCCTTCAGCCAAACGACCGTGTCGTCATCGACTCGCTGGTTTCGCTCGGCTTCGGCGCCTCGCTGATCTCGATCTTCGCCCGTCTCGGCGGCGGCATCTTCACCAAGGGCGCCGACGTCGGCGGCGATCTCGTCGGCAAGGTCGAAGCCGGCATTCCGGAAGACGATCCACGCAATCCGGCCACCATCGCCGACAATGTCGGCGACAATGTCGGCGACTGCGCCGGCATGGCCGCCGACCTGTTCGAGACCTATGCGGTGACCGTGGTCGCCACCATGGTCCTCGCCGCCATCTTCTTCGGCGGCACCGCCGTTCTCAGTGCCACGATGCTCTATCCGCTGGCCATCTGCGGCGCCTGCATCCTGACCTCCATCGTCGGCACTTTCTTCGTCAAGCTCGGCTCCAACGGCTCGATCATGGGCGCGCTCTATAAGGGCCTGATCGTCACCGGCCTGCTGTCGATCGTCGGCCTCGGCATCGCCACCTCGGCAACGCTGGGCTGGGGCGAGATCGGAACGGTCGCCGGCATGGCCATCACCGGCACGAACCTGTTCATCTGCGGCCTGATCGGTCTCGCGGTGACCGGCCTCATCGTGGTGATCACCGAATACTATACCGGCACCGGCAAGCGCCCGGTGAACTCCATCGCCCAGGCTTCGGTCACCGGTCACGGCACCAATGTCATCCAGGGTCTTGCGGTCTCGCTGGAATCGACGGCACTTCCGGCGATCGTCATCGTCGGCGGCATCATATCGACCTACCAGCTCGCCGGCCTCTACGGCACCGCGATCGCAGTCACCACGATGCTCGGCCTTGCCGGCATGATCGTTGCGCTCGACGCCTTCGGCCCGGTCACCGACAATGCCGGCGGCATTGCCGAAATGGCCGGCTTGCCCAAGGAAGTGCGCCAGTCCACCGATGCGCTCGACGCCGTCGGCAACACCACCAAGGCGGTGACAAAGGGTTACGCCATCGGTTCGGCCGGTCTCGGCGCGCTGGTGCTGTTTGCGGCCTACTCCAACGACCTGAAGTTCTTTGCCTCCAATAGCGACAAATATCCTTACTTCCAGGGTATGAGCGAAGTCTCTTTCGACCTCTCCAACCCTTACGTCGTCGCCGGCCTGATCTTCGGCGGTCTGATTCCGTATCTGTTCGGCGGCATCGCCATGACCGCCGTCGGCCGTGCGGCGGGCGCCATCGTCCAAGAGGTGCGCAAGCAGTTCCGCGAGGATCCGGGCATCATGGCCGGCACGTCGAAGCCGAACTATGCGCGTGCGGTCGATCTTCTGACCAAGGCGGCGATCCGGGAAATGATCATTCCGTCGCTGCTGCCGGTGCTGGCGCCGTTGGTCGTCTATTTCGGCGTGCTGCTGCTCTCGGGCTCGAAGGCGTCCGCCTTTGCAGCACTTGGTGCCTCGCTGCTCGGCGTCATCGTCAACGGCCTGTTCGTCGCCATCTCGATGACCTCTGGCGGCGGCGCCTGGGACAACGCGAAAAAATCGTTCGAGGACGGCTTCACCGACAAGGACGGCATCAAGCACCTCAAGGGTTCCGAGGCGCACAAATCCTCGGTGACCGGCGACACGGTCGGCGATCCCTACAAGGACACCGCCGGTCCGGCTGTCAACCCGGCGATCAAGATCACCAACATCGTCGCCCTGCTGCTGTTGGCCGTGCTCGCGCACGGCTGAGGCCGCTCGGCCCTTCCGGGCCCGAAATCCAGAACCGAACCCGCGGGAGCTATCCCGCGGGTTCTTCTATTTTGGACATACAGCATCAGGCCATTGATGCCGTGACGGCTCCAAAGCTCGCGTTCAGGTCGTCTGCGGCCCGCAGCTGCGATGATGGCTTGCTGTCTCAAAAACAAAAACCCGCAGGATCGCTCCCGCGGGTTTTCGGTCGCCTGAGATGTTGCTGCTCCAGGGAAGCAAAAGGAAAGGATGAAAAGCCGATTCTGTCTGGATCAGGTGCCGCCGAGCGAGCTGCTGCCGCCGCCGGGGAGGCCGGGCGCCAGCTTGCTGGCGCCGTTGATGATCTGACTGAGGAAGTTCTGGTCCTTGCCGCCGGTCGGCGTGGTCCTTGAGATGAAGTCGAACACCTTGCCGTCCTTCAGGCCGTAATTGGCGATCTGGGTAACGCGCCCGTCCTCGCCGAAATAGACCGCCAGCACCTTCTGGTCGACCAGCCTCGGCTTGTCGAAGGCGACGTAGCGCTTGCGCGTCTGTGAGATGTAGTAGAAGGCCTCGTTGTCGAAAGTCGCCTTCGTCGACGGGGTGCCGAGCGCCAGAAGCACCTGTTCGCGGCTCGAGCCGACCGGCACCAGGTCGATCGCCTGCTGGTCGATGACGTAGCCCTGCGTCAGCGTCTCGCTCGGATTGAGATCACCGATCATCTTCGACGAGTTGCAGGCGGAAAGCGCCGAAGCAACCACCAGCAGCGAGACCGCGCGGGTGGACCTGGACAAAGCGGACCTGGGCAGAAAACTCGACTTGAATTTCAGCGCGCGCAACTACAACTCCATTAGCTGGCCGCAACTTGCGCTGGGCCGCAAAACCGGTAAACCAGCTTGGTCGCCGATGCAACAAGGCCAATTCAACAAACGGTCCCCGGGAGACCACCCTCAATG
>NZ_RZSX01000666.1:0-3658 GCF_004023105.1 Mesorhizobium sp. M5C.F.Ca.IN.020.32.2.1
ATCGCCAGCAGGCTGTTTTCCGGCGCGCCTTCCCAGAAGCCGCGATGGACGACGACCGCGCACGGGCGAGAGGGGTTCGAGATGTAGTCCCTGTAGTTCATGTCTTCTGGATTCCGTGGGCGGCGCATACGCCAATGGCCTGGCCGGTCTGCGCGTCGAACAGATGCTGCCGGGATTGAGGAAAGGTCAGCGAGAGCTCGTGGCGATCGGCCACCTCCGCCCCCAAGGGTGTTGCGATGCGGAGCGTCGATCCGCCGACGTCGACCGCCAGCACGAAATGCGAGCCGAGATCCTCCCGAAACCTTACCTGCCCCATGAGCGTCGGCCCGCCACGCGGCTCATCCACCAGGATGTGTTCCGGGCGGATGCCGAGCTGATATGGCCCGGTGAGGCGAGAGCCGGAGACCACCTGCCCGTCGCTCAATCTCAGAACGGCTCCATCACCGGTCACCGGCAGGATGTTCATCGGCGGGGAACCGAGAAAGCTCGCGACGAAGACTGTAGCAGGATGATGGTAGATCTCGCGCGGCGTGGCGAACTGCTCGATCTTGCCGTGGTTCAAAACCATGATCCGGTCGGCAAGCGTCAGCGCCTCGACCTGGTCGTGCGTGACGAACAGGCTCGTCGCGCCGATGCGCTTGTGCAGATCGGCGAGTTCGATCCGCATGTCGTGCCGCAGTTGGGCGTCCAGGTTCGACAGCGGCTCGTCGAAGAGCAGGACCTTCGGCTCGCGAACGATGGCGCGCCCGATCGCGACACGCTGGCGCTGGCCACCCGACAGCTGTGCCGGCCGTTTCTCGAGTTGACCGGAAAGGCCCAGCATCGCGGCGACGCCGGCGACGCGCTTCTGGCGGTCGGCCTTGCCGACGCCCGCCACCTTGAGGCTGTAGCCGATGTTTTCAGCCACATTCATGTGGGGGTAGAGCGCGTAGTTCTGAAACACCATCGCAAGGCCGCGATCCTTGGGCGGGATGTTCTGCACCTCGCGGTCACCGATCAGGATGCGCCCTCCCGAAACTTCCTCGAGGCCGGCGATCATGTTGAGCAGGGTCGACTTGCCGCAACCCGACGGCCCGAGAATGACGGTGAACTTGCCGGCCTCGATGCGGGCGTCGAGGCCGGGGATGACGGTCACGCCCCCATAGGCCTTGTTGATGTTGTCGAGGGTGATGTCGGCAGCGATCATTTCAGCGATCCGAGTAGTTCAGGCCCCGGACGATACGGCGCTGAAAGACTGCGATGAGTATGACCGGCACGACCGAGACCATGATTGCGCCGGCCATCTTGAGCGGGAAGTTGGGGATGGCATCCTCGCCACTGCCGATGTCGAGCCGTGTCAGCCCTACGACGCCGGTCAGCATGTCGAACGACGAGGCGGCAATCAGCGGCCACATGAACTTGCCCCAGCCATCGATGAAGAAGAACAAGGTCAGGGCGATCAGCGGGCCCTTGGAGAGCGGCAGCACGACATCCCACATGAAACGTAGCGGCGAGGCGCCGTCCATGGTCGCGGCACGCACGAGGTCCCGCGGCAGGGTGCGCATGAACTGCACCATGATGAGGATCGCGGCACCCGTCGCGATATGGGGAAGGATGATGCCGGCATAGGTATCGAGGAGGTTGACCTCGAGATGCAAAGGCGCGCCGAACAGGGCCGCCCAAGCTCCGCCGGCATTGGCCAGCCATTCGAGGGGCAGCGCGACATTGGCTGTGACGCGGTACATGGTGATGATCATGAGCTCGAGCGGCAGCATGATCGTCGCCAGCACGGCGGCGTAGATCAGGAAGGTGTAGCGGCTCCGAAAGAACACGAGGGCAAAGCCGGTCACGAAGGCGAGGAAAACCTTGCCGAAGGCGATGCCGCTCGCCGTGACGAAGCTGTTGAATATCTGCCGCGGCAGGTTCGTGCGGGTCCAGACCTGATGCATGTTGTCGAACAGGTGAGAGCCCGGCGCGACGGTGAACCCCTTCCTCAGAAACGTCGGAAAATCCTGCGTGGCGGTGATCAGCGTCACCACGAGCGGAGCGGCGATGAAGAGGCAGGCCAGGATCAGGACGATCGTGGCGGCACGATTGATGGATCCGGTGTTCTCGATCATCTCTCGTACTCGACCCTGCGCTCGATCACGAGGTACTGGAGCGACGTGATCCCCACGACGAAGACCATCAGGATCGCGGTCTGCGTCGCGGCGCCCGAAAGGTCGTAAGCGGCAAAGCCGTCCCGATAGATCTTGTAGACGAGCAGGTTCGTGGCATCGCCGGGCCCGCCCTGGGTCATGGTCTCGATCAGCGAGAACGAGGAGACAATGCTGTCGGCGACTTCGAGCACGACCACGATGAACAGTTGCGGGGTGAGCAGCGGCAATTGGATGTCCCACAGGCGCCGCCATGGTCCTGCCCCGTCGATCGCTGCGGCCTTGTGGAGACCGTCGGGGATGCCCTGCAGCCCGGCGAGCAGGATGAGGAAGGTGAGGGTCAGCGCACTCCAGGTGTTTGCGATAAACAGCATGATCCAGGTGTCGACCGGGTCCAGCCGGGGATTCCAGACCCCGGGGGCCAGCCGGTTGAGCCAGACAAACGCGCCCTGGTGAGGATCGAGGATGTAGATGAAGACGACGCCCAGCGTGGCGGCGGCGACGGCCTTGGGCCACATCATCATGTTGCGCGTCAAAGTGCTGCTACGCACGGCGCGATCGGCCGCCAGCGCGATGATCAGCGCCGTCGAGATGGAGAGCGCGGTACCGACGATGGTGAAGACGCCAGTGCGCGCCAAGGCTTCCCAGAATTCCTGGTCACTGAAGACGCGCAGGTAGTTCTGCCAGCCGACAAATCGCGATCCGCCGCCGAAGGGCTGCTCCAGATGGAAGGACCAGAACAACGCCATTCCGATCGGGATGAAGAAGAACAGCGTCATGACGAGGATTTGCGGCAGCGATAGCCAGAACGGCAGCCAGCGATGTCTGTAGAAGCCCCGTTGCATCCGGACTCTCCCAAAAATTGGCCGACGCGACGGTATCGCGTCGGCCGTCGGTGCGTCGAGGATCCTCAGGGCAGCTCTACGCCGGCGTAGGTCTGCTCAAAGCGCCGGAGCAGCTCGTTGCCGCGCTTGACCGCGCTGTCGAGAGCCGCCTGCATGTCCTGCTCACCGTTGAAGGCCTTGGTGGTCTCCTCGATGAAGATGTCGCGCGCCGGCGTGAAGAAGCCCAGGCGGATGCCCTTTGTGTCCTCCGTGCTGGGCTGGTTCAGGGAGTCGACGCCCACTTTCGCCGTCGCGAATTCTTTCGTATCCGCCTTGCCGCTGGCGACCAGCTCGTTCAGCGCGGTCAACGTGACCGGCATGTAACCCGTGGCACGGCTGAACTCGATCTGCTGGGCCGGCGTGCGGATGAAGTCGAGGAACGCCTTGGCGGCGGCCACCTTGTCGTCGCCGTGGCCCTTCATGACGTAGATCGCCGCGCCACCGATGAGGGTGTTGTGACGCGTCTTGCCCTCATAGAGCGGCGTCGGGCCGATCGCGACCTTGTCGCCCAGCGCCTCATAGGCTGCCGCATAAAAGCCGGTCGACGAATTCACCATGGCGCACTCACCGGCGGCGAAAGCAGCCTCGTACTTGCCGGCCTTGGTTTCGGGATTGAGGCGGAGCAGAGCGTCCTTGTGC
>NZ_RZSX01000667.1:0-3650 GCF_004023105.1 Mesorhizobium sp. M5C.F.Ca.IN.020.32.2.1
GCGAAGCGCTGCCCACCGTCATGAAAAAGGTAATCGAAGCGGCGATACCTGGCGCGACGAAGAAGCAGCGCGCACATTGAATCGCCTACATCACCCCACATGAATTGCATTGAACGAGGACTAGAATGACCGAAATCCGCCACATCGTTTTCGATATCGGCAAAGTGCTGATCCACTACGATCCGAACTTGCCCTTCAGCCGATTGATCCCCGACGCCGACGAGCGGAAATGGTTCTTCGACAATGTCTGCACGCATGACTGGAACATCGAGCAGGACCGCGGCCGGACCTGGGAAGAGGCTGAGGCGCTGCTGATCGCCGAACACCCGGACCACGCCGAAAACATCCGTAACTTCCGCCGCCTCTGGCACGAGATGGTGCCGCACGCTTATGACGACAGCGTCCAGATCATGGAGAAGCTGATCGAGAGCGGCCACGACGTCACCATGCTGACCAATTTCGCCGCCGACACGCTGGCTGAAGCCCGGCAGCGTTTCGACTTTCTCAACCGTCCGCGCGGTGTGACCATTTCGGGCGAGATCGGCATGATCAAGCCGGATCGCGGCATTTACGACCATCATGTGACCGCGTTCGGCCTCGAGCCCGCGGCCACGCTGTTCATCGACGACAGCCCTAAAAATGTCGACGGTGCCAAGGCGGCCGGCTGGCAGTCGGTGCTGTTCACTGACGCAAAGACGCTCGAGGCGGACCTCAGAGGGCTGGGGGTCAGAGTGTGATTTGAATCACTTCGACAGGCCGATTGATAATCCGCTTTTACATGGCAGACACATACGATCCGTTCGTCAGGCCCCTGCCCGCTCCATGCCGAGGCGGGCGATACGGCGAAGCTCGTCGATCGGGGTCAGGCCGCCGCTGCGCTCATAATGCCAGAAGGTCCAGCCGTTGCAGGCATCCAGCCCCTGAACTTCCGCGCCGATCTTGTGGATCGATCCGGCGCTGTCGCCGACCGCCACCGTGCCGTCGGCGCGCACCCTGGCCGCCCAGCGCTTCTTGGCGTCATAGAGTGTGGCACCCGGCAGCATCAGCCCGGTGTCGATGAGGCTGACGAAAGCAACGCGCGGCTCGGCGCGCTTGCCGGTGAGCACGGTGAGATCAGCGCGATCCAGCGGCCGGACTGCATCGATGCGCTCGTTGGCGGCGTCGATATAGGCCTGCTCACGCTCGATGCCGACGAAATGGCGGCCGAGGCGCTTGGCCACGGCGCCGGTGGTGCCGGAGCCGAAGAAAGGATCGAGCACGATATCGCCGGGCTTCGTCGAGGCCATCATGATGCGGGCGAGCAGCGCCTCGGGCTTCTGCGTCGGATGCAGCTTGTCGCCATTTTCATTCTTCAGGCGCTCGCCGCCGGTGCAGATCGGAAACAGCCAGTCGGAGCGCATCTGGATGTCGTCATTCGACGCCTTCAGCGCTTCGTAGTTGAAGGTGTAGCCCTTGCCCTTCTGGTCACGCGAGGCCCAGATCATCGTCTCATGCGCGTTCTGAAAGCGGCGGCCACGGAAATTCGGCATCGGATTGGTCTTACGCCACACGACATCATTGAGGATCCAGTACCCCAGATCCTGCATCTTGGCGCCGACCCTGAAAATGTTGTGGTAGGAGCCGATGACCCAGATGGTGCCGTTGGGTTTCAGCACGCGGCGCGCCGCCAGCAGCCAGGCGCGAGTGAAGGCGTCGTAGACCTCAAAACTCGCGAACTGGTCCCAGTCGTCGTCGACGGCATCGACCCTGGACTGGTCGGGACGATGCAGATCGCCGTCGAGCTGCAGATTGTAGGGCGGATCGGCAAAGATCACGTCGATGGATTTTTCGGGCAGCCGGTCGAGCGCGGCGACGCAATCGCCCTTCAGGATCGTATCCAGCCATTCGGATTGCTGCGGAGCATGGGAAAGCTCGTCGAGAAGACGCACGGCAGACATTGTGACACCCAAAGCACGCGTTACTGTTTACTCCCTGTTATGGTTACCGATCAGCGTAAATATTCGATGAAGGCCGAGGATCCGGAGCCCAGGTAATTTGCGAAGACCGGTCTGTTGGTGTATGCCGCGCCGCCTGAACCTTCTCAGCCCCTCCCTCCCGCTTTCCGGATCGCTATGCCTCAGCCAGACCTTGTCATCTTCGATTGCGACGGCGTGCTCGTCGATTCCGAAATCATTGCCGCGCGCATCGAAGCCGAGCTTTTGACGTCGGCCGGTTACGAAATATCGGCCGAGGAGCTTTCTGAAACCTATGCCGGGCTGACCTTCAAAGACATCATGATGCGTGTCGAAGAGAAGTCTCGCATCCCGTTCCAGGCCTCGCTGATCGATCGTGCCGAAGAGCTGGTCGACCGCCGGCTGCGCGCCGACGTGCGCGCCGTCGACGGGGTGCACCAGGCAGTCGCCGCGGTGACAGCACCGCGCTGCATCTGCTCGAATTCGCGCACCGAGCGGATCGAATTCATGTTGGAGAAGGTGCGTCTGCTGCCGTTTTTCACTGGGCACATTTTTTCCTCGCTGGAAACGCCGAGCGGAAAATCCAAGCCGGCGCCCGACGTGTTTCTCTTTGCCGCGGAAAAACTCAAGGCCGACCCGGCGAACACCTTCGTCATCGAGGATTCGGTGCACGGTGTGACCGGCGCCAGGACAGCCGGCATGCGTGTGATCGGCTTCACCGGAGCGGCGCACAGCTATCCCGGACATGCCGACGCGCTGACCGAGGCCGGCGCCGAAACGGTCATCCGCCGCTGGGCGGAGCTGAAAAGCGTGATCGCCGCCCTGTCGGAATGGTCGGCGGATGCGTGATGCATGCGCCTCCGACGTAGGCGGCTCCAACGCCGCCGCTATTCGGCCGCGGCAATCTTCTTGTCGGTCTTCTTCGGCGGGCCTTCGTCATAGCCGGCGAACGCCTGATAATCCTTCGCGGTCGGCTCGGGAACGACAACGTTCGAATCGGTGAAGACGAACTGGGTGGCACTCGAGGGATTGGTAACCTGGACCTGATGTTGGTGAAGCTGCGAGTAAAGGACCTCGGTGCCGTGCATCACAGCGATACGGATCGGCATGGTGATGGTGCCCGGGCTGAACATCGGTCCCGGAACAACCTTGCCGGCGACGGCGATCTTCATCGTCAGCGAGCCGTTGGCACGGTTGCAGTCGCGGGTCACATCGGTGATCGAAGCCTGATAGATGATCTTCGCGGAATCGTCCTGCTGGTCGCTGCTCACTTCAAGCGCAGCAGCTTCTGCATCCTCGGCGGCGGCTTGTTTCTTGGGCTTTTGACCGCCCTTGGCATAGGTGTTGAAGAAGGCGGTGCCGTCGCGCAGCGTCACTTTCGGACAATAGGCCAGCAATTGGCTGGCGAGAACCTTGGGGTCCGGCGGCGGTGGCGGCGTCGTGTCCTTCTTTCCGAAGCCCAGCATGCTACTGCCGCCTGATTGGCAGCCGGCGGCGGTAAGCATAAAGCCCGTGAGCGCCAGACCCGCGACAAAACGACCGTTAAATGTATGAAACGCCATGAACTGCACTTCCCTCTCGCAAAGCGGGTGACGTATATCAACCGCGCGGCAAAAATGCGACTGAGCAAGTACGGAAATTAACCACTTTGCCGCGGACGGACCGCTCGGCAGCAATGGAACATGACGATGCAATATG
>NZ_RZSX01000668.1:0-3641 GCF_004023105.1 Mesorhizobium sp. M5C.F.Ca.IN.020.32.2.1
GTGCTGGCCACCGAGGATCGGCGTTTCTTCGATCACCACGGCATTGATGCGCTCGGCCTTTCGCGCGCGATCTTCGCGAATGTGCGGGCGAATTCCGTGGTGCAGGGCGGCTCGAGCATCACCCAGCAGCTCGCCAAGAACCTGTTCCTGACCAATGAACGGACGCTGGAGCGCAAGGTCAAGGAAGCCTTCCTGTCGCTGTGGCTTGAGGCCAATCTGTCGAAGAAGGAGATCCTGCAGCTCTATCTCGACCGCGTCTATATGGGCGGCGGCACCTTTGGCATCGAAGCGGCCGCCGATTTCTATTTTGGCAAAAGCGTCAAGGATCTGAACCTCGCCGAAGCAGCTATGCTGGCCGGCCTGTTCAAGGCACCGACCAAATATGCGCCGCATATCAACCTGCCTGCTGCCAGGGCGCGGGCCAATGTGGTGCTGTCCAATCTAGTCGAGGCAGGCTTCATGAGCGAGGGTCAGGTGCTGCAGGCGCGGCTGCATCCGGCCGAAATCGTCGACCGCGGCGAGCAGAAGAGCCCGGATTACTACCTCGACTGGGCATTCGAAGAGGTCAAGAAGATCGCGGCGAAGTCCGGCCAGCATTCGCTGGTCGCTCACACCACTTTCGATGCCAATATCCAGAAGGCGGCGGAAGAATCGATGGAGTTCCATCTCCGCCAGTTCGGCAAGGAATACAACGTCACCGAAGGCGCCATGGTCGTCATCGAAACCAACGGCGCAGTCAGGGCGATCGTCGGCGGCCGCGACTACGGTGCCAGCCAGTTCAACCGCGCAACCAAGGCGCTGCGCCAGAGCGGCTCATCGTTCAAACCTTATGTCTATGCGACGGCGATGGAGCACGGCTTCACGCCGGACTCCGTCGTTTCCGGCGGGCCAATCTCCTGGGGCGGCTGGTCGCCTCACAATTACAATGGCGGATCGGCCGGCAATGTCACGCTGATCACGGCGATGGCCAAATCGATCAACACCGTGCCGGTGCGGCTGGCCAAGAATCATCTCGGTATCAAGCCGATCAAGGCGATGGCGGAAGCCATGGGCGTCGAATCGCCGCTCGAATCGCACAAGACGATGGTGCTCGGCACATCGGGCATGACCGTGATGGACCAGGCGACAGGCTATAGCGTGTTCGCCCAGAACGGCTTTGTCGGCTCTCGGCATGGCGTCACCCAGCTGGTTACTCGTACCGGCGAGGTGGTTTACGATTTCGCCAAGGATGCGCCGCCGCCGCACCGTGTGCTCTCGGAACAGGCGCTGAAATATATGAACACCATGCTGGCGGCGGTGCCGGTGATGGGTACGGCGCGGCGCGCTGCCCTTCCCAATATCGTTTCGGCCGGCAAGACCGGCACCACGCAGTCTTACCGCGACGCCTGGTATGTCGGCTTCACCGGCAACTACACGGCTGCCGTGTGGCTCGGCAATGACGACTTCACCACGACCAACAACATGACCGGCGGCTCGCTGCCGGCGATGGTTTGGCAGCGGCTGATGGTCTATGCGCACCAGAATATCGACCTCAAGCCGATCCCCGGTCTCGATCATCCCTTCGTCGACGAGGAGATCGCCGCCAAGGCCGAGGAAGCGGAAAAGAAGGATGCCGAGCAGGCAGCGGCCGACGCCGCCGCCGAGCGCCCGCCGGTGCTGTCTAGCCAAACCACGCGGGCGCTCAGGGACATCACAAGATTGTTCCAGTCCGCGCCCGTCCTCCAGGCGCCTGCGACGCCGGAGACCCTGTCGACGCTTTGATGCCGGCACACGGGCCAGGCCACCCTCGCGCCGGCAATTCCACAGAGGTCCGCTTGCCATGGCCCCCTCCCCCGCGATATCCCCGAGCGCACTCCTCTTTCCCGCGGCTCTTCATGCTCAAGAACGCATTCCTGACGCTCCTGGCGCTTGCCATAGCCATCGGCGGCGGCGGCGGTAGCGTCTGGTACGCTCTCAAGACGCAGGATGGCATCGGCGCGATCAGGATCGGCCCATGGACGGCGTTCCCCGATATCGGCACGCGGGCGGCGGATCCTTATTCGAAAGCGCGCGTGGCGCGCGAGGGTGTCCTTGCACTCGGGCAGACAGAAGGCCTGTCCTTTATCGCCGAACGCGATTCCGGCGGCGAACAATTGAAACGCCAATGCGCCTATGAGATCGAAGGCGGATTTCCCACAGCCCGGTTCTGGACCCTCTATGCCGCCGATGAATCGCTCGGCGTGATCGAGACCGGAAAACCAAGGCTTGCGGCACTTCAATCCTACCAGGTGCTGCGCCAGCCCGACAATTCGGTGGCGATTTCCGTCAGCAACCGCCCCGCACCAGGCAACTGGCTGCTTTCCGACGGCTTCGGCCGGATGTATTTCGTGTTGACATTTTACGACACGCCGGTCGCCAGCAGCACGGGTCTTTCGGATATCACGTTGCCGCAGATCCTGAAGGTCGGCTGCAATGCGTAGGCTGCTACACGCGATCCTGCTCGGCCTGCTTGGCGCCGGTATCGTGCACATCGTCGTGCTGCTGCTCGTTCCGGAATTTTCCGAACGTGATGCGTGGTCGCGGCTGGCCATGGCATCGGACCTCTATAAGATGACCAGGCTGGATGCAGAGGCCGGCGGGACGCCGGTGGTGAAATCCGTCGATCCGCTGTTTTATGCTGCGGCTTGCCGGTTCGATCTGTCCGAAGGGATGGTTCGGGTGAAGGCACCGGGAAACGTCCCGTTCTGGTCCGTATCGGTCTATGACCGCAGCGGACATAACATCTATTCCTTCAACGACCATAGTGCGACCGGAAGGGTGCTGGACAGTATCGTACTGACGCCGGCCCAGATGATCGAGATCCGCAAGGATCTCCCGGAGGAATTGCAAGGAGCAATCTTCGTCGAGGCGCCCATCGACGAAGGCATGTTCGTCATCCGCTCGTTCGTGCCCGATGACAGCTGGAAGCCGATCGTGTCGCGGTTTCTCGAGCGGAGTTCCTGCGAACTGCAGGGCTACTGACGTCAACCGAAGTATGCGGCGGCCGGTTTCCAGCCTGCAGCGATTCAAAGCTAGAGCCTCCTGTACGCGCCGAACAGGGCGCGCGGCGCGCTTTCAAAGTGTTAGAGCATCCTTTGCGCGTCGGACCGGGCCGCGGCGCTCATTCAAAGTCTTCCTTTGCGCGCGCCCAGCAGGGCGCGCGGGCTCTAATGATGCGGAACAGGCATCCTCTCCGACGACCCCGGCATCGTCCTTGACGAGCCCGGCTTGTCCGGACCGGCGCCTGGCCGCGTTTCGCCCGTCCGTGGCTCGTAGCGGACGCCAGGGAAAATGATCACCGCTGCCGGCGTTCCGGTGTTTCGTTCTGCTCGATTGGTTGCCGCCGTTCGCGGCACGAAAGTCAGTACCATGCCCATGGTTCGTGCATTCCTCTCGGTTGCCCCGGAGCACAACGCAACGCCTCCAATCTGATTAAGGACGGCAGTAGGTTAACGGAACGCTAACGGATCGCCGCTAATTTGATGTTTGTTCTGAGGTCAGGAATTCTTGACCCGAGGCAAATGCGAAACCGACACAGTCCCGGTCGAGCATGGTCCAGATTGTGTCGAGTATCGGGCGTATCCTTCGTGTCAGCTTCGGATTTCAGGCAAATCGCTATACGG
>NZ_RZSX01000669.1:0-3639 GCF_004023105.1 Mesorhizobium sp. M5C.F.Ca.IN.020.32.2.1
GCTTTGCCGCTCCTGGCGGGCAACACAAATTCGATGCCGTCACAGAGCATCCGGGGTTCGGGATCGAAGCCACTGTCGCCGGAAGCACCTGGCGGCTGGGTCGACGCGGATGGGCTGGATGGAAGGCCCGGACCGGAGGTGAAGGCAAACATGGCTATGGTGGAACGGCCCTGACAAAAGACGGGTTCATTGTCGCGACCTTCGATTTCGAGAATGCGCTGCGCGCCGACGCGGCGGCGGCGATCAAGCGATTGAACGATGCCGGGGTGTCGATGCAAATGCTGTCGGGCGATACCGCCGCAGCCTGCGCCGAAGTGGCAAAGCTGCTGGATATCGACGACTTCGTTCCGTGCCTGCTGCCATCGGGCAAGCTCGAACGCATCGAAACCCTCGCGAAAGTTGGGCACAAGGTTCTGATGGTTGGCGACGGCCTCAACGATACGCCGGCCCTGAGCGCGGCGCATGTCTCGATCGCACCGGCCACCGCCGTCGACATTGGCCGCAACGCGGCAGACTTCGTCTTCCTGCGCGAAAGCCTCCTGGCGGTGCCGCTCGCCCTGGGCGTCTCGCGCAAGGCAGGAAACCTGATCCGGCAGAACATCGCAATCGCAATCGTCTACAATGCGGTGGCAGTACCAATCGCCATCCTCGGGCACGTCACGCCTTTGATAGCGGCGATTGCCATGTCTGCCTCATCGCTGCTTGTTATTGGAAACGCATTGCGCTTGCACGGCTTCATGGCGAATGCGACGGTGCAAGTTATTCAAAAAGTCAGACGCTCCGCAGTCGGCTATTCGGCACAATCCTCGTGACGACCTTGCTCTATCTCATACCAGTGGCCCTTTTTCTGGGTGCACTGGGCCTGTCCGGCTTCGTCTGGGCATTGCGAAGCGGTCAATACGAAGATCTCGACGGAGCCGCCGAGCGGATACTAATTGATCGGGACGACAAACCGGGACGCTGATTTCAATCCGCTGTGCATAAGATGCGCGGATCCCGCTCGTCAGTCGAGCCGGCTCGGTCGGGAACAAGCTGTCCATGCTCCATGACCAGCTTGACCTAAGCTGGGCACTACATTGATTTGTGAAAATCCACTGTCGTGCGAAGGACTGCCTTCCCATGCACCCAGTATGAGGCGGCTGATGCCGCGAGAGTACCTCGCGCGGCCGGACGAGCTTCGCACTGTGCGCACGGGTAACAAGTTGAGCGTCGCGATCGATCACCCGAGCGTGAACTACCAGTGCCGGTTGATCGTGCCCTGGCTGATCCAGATCAGGGTCATATTCGCATCAGTGGTGCTTTATAGGCCAGTCTTCGAAGGAGAATGCATGACTTATGTATCGCGGCCAGACGCGTCCACCTCTGATGGGGTTGCATGCTTCATTGCCGATCCATGCCAATTTCCGGCCCTGCGCCTTGCAGCAATGCGGTCACCGAAACTCAGCGCAGATCACGGTGTTCCGCACGTGGTATCCACTCGTCACGACGATAATAATAGGCAGAATCCCATGAGCGCCGTTCACATCATCGACTGCCACAACGCGAATGACTACTTCGCCGACAGGGCGGACGGACCGATCACACAGAAGATGCTAAAGACTGTCAACATCCGCGCGGAGCTCCACATTGCTTTGGACCGAAAGCATTTTCGTGAGGCTGTAGTCCAAGCGAACAAGGCGAAGTGCGACGTGCTTCACATCGCTGGGCACGGCAATGGAGACGGGATCGCTTCGTCCAGTGGGCGAGGTAGCCTTCTTTGGGCTGACTTCGTAGAAATGTTCCAAGGCTCGGATCCAGCGCCGAAGATCCTCGTGATGTCAATGTGCTGCGGAGCATCATACGCGTTGGCGGCGGGCACGGAGCTCAGCGGATGTCAGTCGGCTCAGTTCCACCGTTACACGAGGATAGCCGACGGGATGGCGGCACGCTGATGGGCTCTGACGACAATTTTGACATCGTTGTCGTTGGAGCCGGGCCGGTCGGCCTTTCGTTCGCTGCGTCGCTTGCCCAAAGCGAACTCAAGGTGGCAGTTGTTGAACAGAACACATTCGATAGTCTGGCGAATCCGGCTTTCGATGGTCGCGAAATCGCGCTGACCAACGCTTCGATCAGAACCCTTCGCGAGCTCGGCGCCTGGGATGTCATCCCGGCTTCGGACAAATCAGCAATTCAAGGCGCGCGCGTGCTCAACGGCTCGAGCGCATTCGCTCTTCGTTTCGATCCTCCCAGCAACTCTGGAGAACCGCTGGGGGTTTTGGTTCCAAATTGCCGGATCCGCGAGGCGCTGTTCAAAATCGTCCGCTTGCAGGATCGCGCCCGGCTGTTGTGCGGCCACTCGGTCGTCGATGCAACAAACAGCCAAGAAGGAGCAGTCGTAACGCTCTCTAATGGCGCGCGTTTAACTGCTCGGCTTGTTGTTGCCGCGGATTCGCGTTTGTCCGCCACGCGTGATCTGCTGGGCATCGGCGCCGATATCAACCGGCTTGGCCACTCGATGCTGATTTGCCGAGTGAGGCACGAGCGCGCCCACCACCAGATCGCCATCGAATGGTTCGATCACCATCAGACGATAGCGATATTGCCCCTCGCGGAGGGCGTGTCGTCGCTGCTGCTCACATTGCGCTCAAACGAGGCCTATAGACTGCTTGCCTTCGATGACGATTTGTTCCTGTCGGAGTTGACGAAACTGTGTCGAGGGCGCCTTGGAAAAATGACCTTGGCAAGCAAGCGCCATACCTATCCGCTGGTCACGACCTGGGCGCACAAATTCCGGGCCCCGAGCGCCGCACTCATCGGCGACGCTGCCATCGGCATGCACCCGGTGACCGCTCACGGATTCAACATCGGTCTCAGCAGCCAGAAGCAACTCGCCCGTGGAATCATGACTGCGTGCCGCGACGGCCGCAATGTTGGCGACCCCGACATGCTGCACATATACGAAAGGCGGCTGCGCCTGTCGGCGGCGCCGCTCTACCATGCAACGAACATACTGGTTGGACTCTACTCCAGAGACCACCTGGCGGCACGGCTTGCAAGGCATCTGGGGCTTCGCTTTGCCCAACATGTTCCCCTTGTCCGGCATGGGATTTCGGCGGAGCTCCAGCGGTGATACTGCACCAGCAGTTGCATTTTGCGCGATGTGCTGGGCGAGCGATGGGAGAGAGTGCATCATGCGCCGGAGTAATCCTGCTCCCGACGCTGATCTCCGATTGAAGAATTAACCCGTCCTTCAGGGGGGCTGCATAGGCTGCGGACAAGCAGGAGTAAGCAAGCTGACCCGTCCAGCCCTGGAAAAAGAAGATCCGCTGGAGGCGAGAATCCTTCAGGACCAGCTCGCTGATCTGAGGGCAGGCCTTTTCGTCTCAATGCCGATAAGCATTGTGCTGTCCGGGCTGATTTTGACCGTGCAGGCCCTTTCCGGGAACGGTCTTGCTGGCGCGGCCTGGTTTTCGGTCGTTAATGCGATAAATGCCGCCCGCCTTGCACTCGCCCGTCATCAGCTGAAGGAACCCGGAGTCCAGGATGATCTGACACGGGTTTGGCTGCGGCTTCGCTGGTTTGGCAGGCTTGCTCTTCTGGCGGGATTCACCTGGTCATTCCTTGCCGTCCTAACGGCTGGGTACACGACGTCTCAAGCCT
>NZ_RZSX01000066.1:0-12920 GCF_004023105.1 Mesorhizobium sp. M5C.F.Ca.IN.020.32.2.1
GACCTGAAGGCCGACACGTTCGGCACCAAGAGCTACTCGATCGGCCTCAAGGACGATTCAGTCAAGCTTCTGAAAACCGCTGCGATCCCCGACGATGTCTGGGCGGAGATCCAGGCGCTGCGCGAAGACATCATTTCCGGCAAGACCAAGGTCGATCCGGTCTATGATGCAGCAGCCGTCAGGGCGCTGATGACCAGCGTCGCCCAGTAGGGCGAGCAAGCTTCCGGAGGGGTGATCCGTTCACCCCTCCGAACCGATCTTATGTTTTCAAGGCCTTGGCTTTCATGAGCAGTGCTTCCTCATTGTCGGTCGACAAGCGCGACATCGTCGCGCTTGAAGGCGTCACCAAACGGTTCCCCGGTGTGGTCGCCAATGACAGCGTCGATCTGGCGATCCGTCCGGGCGAGGTGCATGTGTTGCTCGGTGAAAACGGCGCCGGGAAATCCACCTTGATCGGCATGCTGTCGGGCCTGCAGCAGCCGGACGAGGGGCGCATACTGGTCGACGGCGAGCCTACCGCGATCACATCGCCCGGCCATGCACTGGCGCTCGGCATCGGAACCGTATTCCAGCACATGATGCTGGTGCCGACGCTGACGGTGGCGGAAAACCTGCTGCTCGGCGGACCGTGGTGGCAGCGCCCCAAGACCGAAGAATTGGAAGCGCGCGTCGCCGAAATCACAAGGATACTCGGCATCACGGTCAAGCTGCATGCCAGGGTGTCGGAACTCTCGCTCGGCGAGCAGCAGCAGGTCGAGATCCTGCGCGCGATGGTGCGCAACAGCCGGCTTCTGATCCTCGACGAGTCGACCTCGATGCTAACGCCGAAAGGCATCGACGAGCTTGGCGCGCTGATGCGCCGCCTGGTCGAGCAGGGGTTGGCGATCGTCTTCATCACCCACAAGCTCAAGGAGGCGGCGGCTTTTGGCGATCGAATCTCGGTGCTGAAACTCGGCCGCAAGGTCGGCGAAATTCCTCCCGAGCGGTTTCGTGCATTGGGCGAGCAAGCGATCATCTCTGAGATCGTCGAATTGATGTTCGGCAAGCAGAAGGACGACCCGGAAGCGGCCGAGCGTCCGGTTCGCACCATCCACGCCGAAGCGGCTCCGCTGCTTCAGGTCCATGATCTCGGCGTTGCGCCGACAGACGACGCGCCGGGCCTGTCGTCGATTTCGTTCGATATCCGTCCAGGCGAACTGCTGGGCATCGCCGGTATCGACGGCAATGGCCAGAAGCAACTGGCGGAGGCGCTGGCCGGCCAGCGTGCGATTGTGGGCGGCTCGGTGCGGCTGCAGGGCGCGCCCATCGAGACGCTGAGTGTCGGCGAACGCCGCCAGAGGGGCCTTCGCTATCTGACCGACGACCGGCTCGGCGAGGGCACGGTCGGGACCTTCCCGGTCTCGATCAACTTCTTTCTCAAGCAGGTCGGCGCGGCCCCCTTCTGGCGCAAAGGCGTCGAGCAGCGCGCCGAAATCGACAAGCGCGCAGCCCAACTGGTCCGCGAATATGACGTGCGCACGCCAAGCCTGAAAACGCCGGTCGCCCGGCTCTCCGGCGGCAATATCCAGAAGGTGCTGCTGGCGCGCGAACTCGCCGAAGGTGCAAAAGTGGTGATCTTCAACAAGCCGACATACGGGCTCGATCTCGCCAACACATTGGCTTCACGCCAGCGAATCCGCGACACGGCGGCTCGCGGCCTTGCCGTGCTGCTCATCTCCACCGATCTGGAGGAGTTGCTCAGCATGTGCGACCGCATCGCCGTCATCGCGAACGGATCGCTCGTCGGCACCGTCGAGAATGCCGACGATGCCCGCACCAAGATAGGTCGCTTGATGATCGGGCTTGCCGCATGAGCATCGACACCGCACCATCCGCCGGTGCAACCGCACTCGATTCCACGGCTGCTGTGGTCACGCGCCGCGATATCCAGCATCGGCTGCTGATGACGCTCGGCCCTATCCTGGCCGCGCTGATCATCGCCGGTAGCATCCTGCTTGCCGTCGGCGTCGATCCGCTTGCCTACTATGGCTTTGTGCTCAAGAGAGGGCTTTTATCGCCGCTCGGCATCCAGCAGACGCTGACGCGCATGGCGCCGCTGCTGTTTCTTGCCGCCGGTCTGATCGTGGCCTTTCGCGCCGGCATGTGGAATCTTGGCGGCGATGGCCAGTTCCTGCTCGGCGCGGTAACGGCTGCGGCCAGCGCTCCGGCTCTCGTGCAGGTCATGCCGGCCTGGCTGGCGCTGATCTGCTCGTTCGTCATCGCCATGTTGGTTGCGATGATCTGGTCGCTGGTGCCGGCGCTGCTGCGGGCCTATCAGGGCGTCAACGAGATCATCACCACGCTGATGATGACCTTCCTGGGTACCTCGCTTGCCAATGTGCTGGTCAAGTTGGTGTTTCGCGATCCGGGGACTACCGTGCCGCAGACCCGCACCTTGCCGGTCGAGGACCGGCTGCCGCGCCTGTTCGACACGACCATCACCAGCGGATTGCTGCTGGGACTGGTGGCAATCATAACTGTACATCTGGTGATGACGCGCACGGCCTTCGGCCTGAAGCTGAGGATCGTCGGCGCAAACCCGCGCGCAGCCATCCATGCCGGGCTCGGCGTGCCGAAGCTCACCGTTGCCGTCTTCGCCATTTCGGCCGGGCTGGCCGGCCTTGCCGGCGCCGTCGATATCCTCGGCGTTCAGGGTAACGTCCGCGCCGACTGGAACCCTGCGTATGGGCTTGCAGTCATCCCCGTGGTGTTCCTCGCCCGCATGAACGGCTTTGCCGCCATCGGTTTCGTGTTCCTGCTCTCGGTGCTGTCGATCGGCGGCGAGAGTGCGGCGCGCCGGCTCGGCGTGCCCAATCATTTCACGCTCGTGCTGGTCTCCATCGTGCTGATCGTGCTCGCGCTCGCCGAATACCTCGATCACCGCTACAACCAGTCGCGACGGGAACTGAAGCGATGACCGGGCTGTTCGGCGAAGTCTTTCTCAGCGCGCTTTTGTTTGGCGCGGTCACCGCGGCGATCCCGCTGCTGCTGGCCGGTCTCGGCGAACAGATGTCCGAAAAGGCCGGCGTACTCAACATCGGCATCGAGGGCATGATGCTGGCTGGCGCCTATCTCGGCTTTGTCGGCGCCTTCTATTCCGGATCGCTGTGGCTCGGCTTTCTCACCGGCGCCGGTGGTGGTATCGCGGTGGCGCTGGTCATGGCGCTGCTTTGCGTGCGCATCGGGTTGAACCAGATCGTCATCGGCATCGCGCTGACGCTCGGACTGGAAGGTCTGACGGCGCTGCTCCACCATTTCCAGTTTTCGCGCAGCTATCCCCGCCTGCCGGCAGTGGACGTGACCGTCATCCCGTTGCTGTCGGACATTCCGGTCATCGGGCCGGCGCTGTTCAGGCAGCATCTCAGCGTCTATCTCGCGGTCGCGCTGGTTTTCGCCATGGGCTACGTCTATCGGCGCACGCAGCTCGGCCTCAACCTGCAGGCGGCGGGCGATAAGCCGGCCGCCCTTGACGTCGCCGGCATTGACGTCGTGCGAACCCGCACCATCGCCGTGCTGACGACGGGAGCGCTGGCGGGGCTCGGCGGCGCCTTTCTCGCCAATGTCGGCGCAGGCCTGTTCATACCGTTCATCACCAATGGCGCGGGCTTTCTCGGCATCGTGCTGGCCATGCTGGCGCGCGGCCGACCGGTCTGGGTGCTGTTCGGCGCCTTGCTGTTCGGCGTCTGCCTGTCGCTGACGACGGCCATGCAGGTGGCCGGCATCAACATACCAACCGACGTCATCCAGATGCTGCCGTTCCTGGCGGTGATGATCATGCTGGTGCTGTTCGGCCGGCGGGCCAGTCTGCCTGCAGCGCTCGGTATTCCTTACGAGCGCGGCGCGCGCTGACGGCAATTCATGCGCGGACGGGACCCGCGCCAAAAGAGGAGACAAAAATGTCGGATACCAAGGTCTACCTGCTCGACGGAGGTTCGCTCGTGCTCGACGGCTATCACGTGTTCTGGAATCGCGGCCCCGGTGGCGAAGTGCGCTTTCCCGTCTATTCGATCCTGATCGAGCATGCTGAGGGCCGGTTCCTCATCGACACCGGCTACGACTACGATCACGTCATGAAAGTGCTGCCCTTCGAAAAGCCGATCCAGGAAAAGCACCAGACAATTCCCGGCGCCCTGGCGCTGCTTGGTCTCGAGCCGAAGGATATCGACGTCGTTGTCAACTCGCATTTCCACTTCGACCATTGCGGCGGCAACAAGTATTTCCCGCATGCCAAGAAAATCTGCCATCGCACCGAGGTGCCGCAGGCCTGCAATCCCCAGCCTTTCGAGCATCTCGGCTATTCCGATCTGAGCTTTTCGGCGGAGGCTGCAGAAGCGCGTGGCGCAACCGCGCAATTGCTGGAAGGCACTACTCGGGCTAACTCGACCTTTGAGGGCATTGACGGCGATGTCGAGCTTGCCAGGGGGGTCAAATTGATCTCGACGCCCGGCCATTCGATCGGCCATTACAGCCTGCTGGTGGAGTTTCCCAAGCGCAAGCCGATCATGTTCACCATCGATGCGGCCTACACGCAGAAAAGCCTTGAAACGCTGTGCCAGGCGGCCTTCCACATCGACCCGGTGGCAGGTGTCAACTCGATGCGCAAGGTGAAGAAGCTCGCCGAGGATTATGGGGCCGAACTGATGTATTCGCACGACATGGAAAACTTCAAGACCTATCGGACCGGCACGCAGTTCTACGGCTGACCGCCGTCAATGCGGAGACAAAGACCATGCGCTATCTCGAACACGCCGAACCGGTCATCACGCTCACCGCGGGGCCGGTGAACGCTTATCCCGATGTGCTGCGCGGCCTTGGCCGCACCGTGCTCTACGACTACGACCCAGCGTTCCAGCTCTTTTACGAGGGTGTGGTCGACAAGGCGCAGAAGGCAATGCGGCTGTCGAACAGGCCGGTCATTCTCCATGGCGAGCCGGTTCTTGGCCTAGAGGCGGCCGCAGCCTCTCTGATCACGCCTGACGACGTCGTGCTCAACCTTGCCTCCGGTGTCTACGGCAAGGGGTTTGGCTATTGGGCGAAGCGCTATTCGCCGCAACTCCTCGAAATCGAGGTGCCCTACAACGAGGCGATCGACCCGCAGGCGGTTGCGGCAATGCTGGAAACGCATCCGGAAATCACCATCGTTTCCGTCTGCCACCACGATACGCCGTCGGGCACCATCAACCCGATCGACGCCATCGGCGCGCTGGTTTCGGCGCATGGCGCCTATCTGATCGTCGATGCCGTTTCGTCCTTCGGCGGCATGAAAACGCATCCTGAGGATTGCAAGGCCGACATCTACGTCACCGGCCCGAACAAATGCCTCGGCGCGCCTCCCGGCCTCACGATGATGGGCGTCAGCGAGCGCGCCTGGGCCAAGATGAAGGCAAATCCACTGGCGCCACGCGCGTCGATGCTCAGCATCGTCGACTGGGAGCATGCTTGGTCGAAGGACAAGCCGTTTCCCTTCACGCCGTCCGTCGCAGAGATGAACGGGCTCGACGTCGCGCTCGACCTCTATCTCAACGAGGGACCGGCAGCGGTGTGGGCGCGCCACGCGCTGACCGCCAGGGCCATGCGCGCGGGCGTCGCCGCCATGGGTCTGTCGATCTGGGCCGCCAGCGACAATATCGCATCGCCAACCACGACGGCCGTCCGGACGCCAGAAGACATTGATGAGAAGGCGCTTCGCCGGGCGGCGCGCGCCCGCTACGGCGTGGTGTTTTCGTCGGGCCGTGGCGAAACATTGGGCAAGCTGACACGTATCGGCCATATGGGCCCGACCGCCCAGCCGATCTATGCGATCGCGGCGCTGACGGCACTTGGCGGCGCGATGAATGCTTTAGGCCGGGAACTCGCGGTCGGCAAAGGCATCGACGCGGCGCTGGCCATTATCGACGCCGACGCGTGAACCAGAAAATCACCAGATCACAATTGAGGGAGCGTTTTCATGACTGAACGGCTTGCGGGAAAGACCGCCCTGGTTACCGGGGCCGCCCAAGGCATCGGCAAGGCGATCGCCGCGCGGTTGGCCGCCGATGGCGCGACCGTCATCGTCAGCGACATCAACGCGGAAGGCGCCGAAACCGCGGCCGGGTCGATCGGCGGAAAAGCGAAGGCGATCGCCGCCGACATTTCCGATCCTGCATCGGTCAAGGCACTCTTCGCCGAGATCAAGGCGCTGACCGGGGGCATCGATATTCTGGTCAACAATGCCAGCATCGTGCCGTTCGTCGCCTGGGACGATGTCGATCTCGACCATTGGCGCAAGATCATCGACGTCAATCTGACCGGCACCTTTATCGTCAGCCGCGCAGGAACGGACCAGATGCGTGCAGCGGGCAAGGCCGGCCGGGTGATCAGCATCGCCTCCAACACCTTCTTTGCCGGCACGCCGAACATGGCAGCCTATGTCGCGGCCAAGGGCGGCGTCATCGGTTTCACCAGAGCGCTCGCCACAGAGCTCGGCAAATACAATATCACCGCCAACGCGGTGACGCCGGGCCTAATCGAGAGCGATGGCGTCAAGGTGAGCCCGCACAACGAGGCGTTCGGCTTCGTCGAGATGCTGCAGGCGATGAAGGGGAAGGGCCAGCCGGAACATATCGCCGACGTGGTGTCCTTCCTGGCCTCGGACGACGCGCGCTGGATCACCGGCCAGACGTTGAATGTCGACGCCGGCATGGTGCGTCACTAAAAGCGCATCGCGTCTGAAAGGATACGACGGGCTGATATCGATGGAGGTTTTCGTCAAAAAATTCGCTTACATTACATTTGTCGGCGCAAAACCGGAGACCCGAAATGAAACCTCGGTCCGCAATTGTCGCACTGGCCCTTGCCCTTGCTATGGTTGCCGGGCCGAACGAGGCAAGATCGCAGGAACGCGCATGTCGCAGTCCCGATCCCGTCGACACCATAAACGAGATGTTCTCCGCGATCGTCGCCTGTTGGGAGCCGCCGCCCGGAACCGCGGGCATGACCCTGACGCTGCAGTTCTCAATTCGCCGAAACGGCACACTTATCGGCAAGCCTCGCGCCACCTACTCGCGTCTAGGGAATGATGCCACGCTCAACCGGGCCTTCGTGGCTTCCGTCCTCGAGGCTCTCGACAAGGCTCTGCCACTGCCCGTTTCGGACAGCATGGGTGAAGCGATCGCAGGGCGTATGCTGTTCCCTCGCTTCACAGCAGCGAGTGGGAGTGCATCCTAAAGCGCGTCCGGCATTAAACCGGCTGGTTTTGCGGCTGGAAGAATTTGCCGCGCTCGGCGATCAGCACCATCACCAATGCGCCAAGCGACACGCTGCAGAATCCGGCGGCCAGGGGCGTCACCGTGCCGTTGAAGGCTTGGCCGATCAGCGTGCCGAGCAGGCCGCCGAGGAAGGTCTGCATGAAACCCAGAATGGACGATGCCGTGCCGGCCAGTTGGCCGAGCGGCTCCATGGCGAGCGCGTTGAAATTCGCGCCGAGTGCGCCGAACGGGACCATCGCGCAGGCAAAGAAGGTGATGAAAAGCCAGAGCGGCATCTTCATTTGGATGGAAACGATCAGCCAGGCGAGGCTGATGGCCAGAAACAAGAGCAGCGCGCCCTGCGACAATCTGCGCATGCCGATGCGGCCGACAAGGCGCGAATTCAGATAGTTCGAAAAGGCGAGCACGCCGGCGATCCCTGCAAAAATCACCGGGAACATCTCGCCAACGCCGAAGACGCCGACATAGATCTGCTGCGCCGAGTTGATGAAGCCAAACATCGCGCCGAAGGCAAAAGTGCTGGCAAAGGCATAGCAAAGTGCCATGCGATTGGTCAGCACGATGCGGAAGCCGCCGATGATGGATTCGGCCGTCAGCGGCCTGCGATATTCGGGATGCAGCGTTTCGGGCAAGCGCAGCAGCGTCCAGGCCGACACGATCAGCGCCCCGGCCGCCATGGTGATGAAGATCACGTGCCAGGTCGCGAACAGCATGATGAACTGGCCGATGCCGGGGGCCACCACCGGAATTGCCATGAAAACCATGAAGATCAGCGACATGACTTCGGCCATGCGCCGGCCGTCGAAAGTGTCGCGCACGATCGAGACGGCGATGACGCGTGTGGCCGCGGCGCCGATGCCTTGCACCACCCTGCACAGGATAAGGATGGCGAATGTCGGGGCAATTGCCGCCGCAGCCGCTGCCGCGACATAGATCACCAGCCCGACAACGAGCGGAGCACGGCGCCCGAAGCGGTCCGAGATCGGTCCGAAGAACAGCTGTCCACCGCCAAAGCCCAGAATATAAGCGGCAATCACATATTGGCGGTGGGTTTCATTCTCCACACCCAGCGAGGCGCCGATCTGCTGCAGCGCCGGCAGCATGATGTCGATGGCCAGCGAGTTGAGCGCCATCAATGCCGCGCACAGGGCGATGAATTCCCAGCGCGGAATAGGCAAGGCACCTGCCTGTTGCGGCGCTTGTGCATGCTGATCCACGGCAAAGTCCGATCTTCAAACGAAAAAGCGCCGGCGCACCGGCGCATTCATTCGTCTTGTACCCCGACACCGGGGAGGTAATCAGCTTGTCGAAGTGGCCGACGTGCTCGTCAGGCGGCGCCTTTGACGCTCACGCCCTTTTCGACGAGGAACGTCTGAAGTTCGCCTGCCTGGAACATCTCGCGGATGATGTCGCAGCCGCCAACGAATTCACCCTTGACGTAGAGCTGAGGAATCGTCGGCCAGTTGGAGTATTCCTTGATACCTTGCCGCAGCTCGGCCGAGGTCAGCACGTCCACGCCCTTGTAGTCGGCCCCGATGTAGTCGAGGATCTGCACGACCTGACCGGAAAATCCGCATTGCGGGAAACCGGGCGTGCCCTTCATAAAGAGAACGACGTCGTTGCCCTTCACTTCGCTGTCGATGTAGTCGTTGATACCGCTCATGGAGAATCCTTTCATGCCCGCGAGAGTCGGGCTCGAAACATGCCCTTCAAATAAACCGATAGGTTGCCCGAAACAAGACGTTTGCCGCATCGCCACGCAAATGGCGCAAAGGATGGCCTGATATTGGGCCAAGAGCATCGGCCTGCTATTTCCCAAGGAAGCGATGAAAAGGCGGCTTAGCGCGGCAATCACGATTGGTGTTCTGCTCGTTGCGCTGGCCTTGATCTGGTGGTTCAGGCCATCGGAGCATCCGCCTGTCACCGTCGGCGGCAAACTGCCCGGGCCATGCCGGGACCTGAATTTCGAGGCGATCCCCTATATCGTCTGCGAGATCGATGTTCGCAGCTACGACGTTGCTGTCTTCCACGCCGGCGCAGACGGCAAGGTCTTCGGCTCGCTGGACAAATTCGACAGGGCGATGTCGGGCGAGGGCAGGCCGGTGCTGCTCGCCATGAACGCCGGCATGTATCATGAGGACCTGACGCCGGTCGGCTTCTCGTCGAAAATGGTCGCGAGATGGCGCCGCTCAACCTCGCTGATAGCGAAGGCAATTTCTTCCTGAAGCCGAATGGCGTGTTCCTGGTTCGGAATGACGGCTTGGCGGCGGTCATGGAAACGAACGCCTATGCCGCCGGCGTTCGCCACGCAATCCGGCCCGATGCTGGTGATCGACGGCCGGCTTCATCCTCGCTTCGAGGCGAACGGCACGTCGCGTCACATCCGCAATGGCGTCGGCGTGCGTGACGAAGACACGGTCGTGCTGGCGATCTCACGCTCGCAAGTCAGTCTCGGCAGCTTTGCACGCCTATTCCGTGATGCGCTGCATTGCCCCAACGCACTTTTCTTCGACGGCGTGGTTTCGGCGCTGTCGAATGGCGAGAGGATGATCGTCGGCGGAAACTATCCTGCAGGGCCGATCATTGCCGTCTCGGCGAAAAAGTGACGAGGGGTTGGAGGCGAAACCCTCAGTCCGGCACGCTGGTCTGCAAAGCGAGCGCGTGCAGCACGCCGCCCATATTGCCCTTCAATGCGTCATAGACCATCTGATGCTGCTGGACGCGGCTTTTTCCGCGAAAGCTCTCGGCCACCACCTCGGCCGCATAATGGTCACCGTCGCCGGCCAGGTCGCGAATCGTCACCTTGGCGTCCGGAATGCCTTCCTTGATTAGCCGTTCGATGTCGTGCGCATCCATTGCCATGCGAGGATTCCTTGTTCAGGTCGTGATCTCATAGATATGATCGAAATGGCGGATGGACCACCCAAACGGCCCCACTCGAATATATCACGGGTCCACGAGCTCATTTCCGATGAAGCGAGGAAACCAGGATTCGTGGGCAGCGGTCAATTCGCCGACAGGGATCGCCCGTGCCTCGCCGAGTTTCAGGTCACTACCCCCGGTCGAGCCGATCCACGGCGCAAAGATGCCGAGCTTACTTTGCTGTTCGCGAATTGCATCCCATTCATCGCTCTGCGGATCGATCGACAGCGTCAAGAGATAGCGGCCCTGATCCTCGCCGAACCAGACCGGGATCGGATCGGTCCCGACCAGGCCGGGGACGGTCGCGCCGATGCCGGACGCCATCGCCATCTCGGCCAGCGCGACCGCAATGCCACCATCGGAAACGTCATGTGCAGCGGTAACGACGCCGGAGGCGATTAGGGCGCGTACATGGTCGCCGACGCGCTTTTCATGGTCGAGGTCGACCGGCGGCGGCGGGCCGTCGGTGCGGCCGTGAATGTCGCGCATGTAGGCCGACTGCGCGAGATGCGTTCCCCACATGGACGGCGCGCCGACCAGCAGGATCATCTGGCTTTGGGCGGCAAAGCCGATCCGTGCCATTTTGGACCAGTCGGCGATCAGTCCGACGCCGCCGATGGTCGGCGTCGGCAAGATGCCTTGCCCGTTGGTTTCGTTGTACAGCGAGACATTGCCGGAGACGATCGGAAAGCCGAGAGCACGGCAGGCGTCGCCAATGCCTTTCACGGCGCCGACCAACTGGCCCATGATCTCGGGCCGTTCCGGATTGCCGAAATTGAGATTGTCGGTGGCCGCGAGCGGCAGGGCGCCGGTGGCGGTAAGGTTGCGCCAACATTCGGCCACCGCCTGCTTGCCACCCTCGTAAGGGTCGGCCTCGCAATAGCGCGGCGTCACGTCGGACGAGAAGGCGAGCGCTTTGGTCGGATGACCTTCGACGCGCACCACGCCGGCATCGCCGCCCGGAAGCTGCAGCGAATTGCCCTGAATCAGCGTGTCGTACTGCTCCCATACCCAGCGGCGAGATGAAAGGTCGGGTCCGCCGAGCAGTTTCAACAAAGCCTCGGCGATGTCGGCTTGTGGGGCATCGCTGGCAGCCAGGGGCGCCGGCTTCTTCGGCTCGGCCCAGGGACGGTCATATTCCGGCGCCTGGTCGCCAAGGTCTTTGATCGGCAGATTGGCGACTTCGTCGCCCTGATGCAGCACGCGAAAGCGCAGATCGTCGGTGGTCTTGCCGACGATGGCGAAGTCGAGGCCCCATTTGTGGAAGATCGCCTCGGCTTCCTTTTCCTTTTCGGGGCGCAGCACCATCAGCATGCGCTCCTGGCTCTCCGACAGCATCATCTCATAGGCGCTCATGCGCTCCTCGCGCACCGGCACCTTGTCGAGGTCGAGCTCGATGCCGAGGTCGCCCTTGGCGCCCATCTCGACCGCCGAGCAGGTGAGACCGGCAGCCCCCATGTCCTGGATGGCGATGACGGCACCGGACGCCATCAGCTCGAGGCAGGCTTCGAGCAGGCACTTTTCGGTGAACGGGTCGCCGACCTGAACGGTGGGCCGCTTCTCGTCGATCTTGTCGTCGAATTCGGCCGAGGCCATGGTTGCGCCGCCGACACCGTCGCGGCCGGTCTTGGCGCCGAGATAGACGACCGGCAGACCGACGCCCTTCGCCTCCGACAGAAAGATCGCATCGGTCTTGGCGAGCCCCGCCGCGAAGGCGTTGACCAGGATGTTGCCATTGTAGCGCGCGTCGAAATTGACCTCACCGCCGACCGTCGGCACGCCGAAGGAATTGCCGTAGCCGCCGACGCCGGAAACGACGCCGGCAACGAGGTGTTTGGTCTTGGGATGGTCCGGCGCACCGAAGCGCAGCGCGTTCATCGCCGCGATCGGCCGCGCGCCCATGGTGAAGACATCGCGCAAGATGCCGCCGACGCCGGTCGCCGCCCCCTGATAGGGCTCGATGTAGGAGGGGTGGTTGTGGCTCTCCATCTTGAAGACGACGCAGTCGCCGTCGCCGATGTCGACCACGCCGGCATTCTCACCCGGTCCCTGGATGACCTGCGGTCCGGTGGTCGGTAGCGTGCGCAGCCACTTCTTCGAGGATTTATAGGAGCAATGCTCGTTCCACATCGCCGAGAAGATGCCAAGCTCGGTAAAGCTCGGCTCGCGCCCGACCAGGTCGAGGATGCGTTGATACTCGTCGGGCTTCAGCCCGTGCGCGGCAATGAGTTCCGGAGTGATCGGCACGGAATTGGAAATGGTCATCGGCGGCAATTTATATCCTTGGGGTCGAATCCCCTCTTATCGCAAGCGCGAAGGCCGATACACCCTTCAAGCGCCGAAAAACGAGGGAAAGCCACACGGGCAGCAACCAGCGAAAGATCGCCACTCGACCCGCCGGTTTCAAGCCGGTTCAGGAGAAACTGTCGTATCCGGCGCGGCCCTCGTCGAGAAGCCGCCTTATCACGCCGACGCCGCCCGCGATGTCCTCTCGCCGAGTCGGCTGCGAAACGCCAAAACGCATGCCGTGGAAAACCTGCTCGGAACGGCCCGCCTTGAACTCGTCCTCATCATCGATGAGCACGCCATGTTCGAGACAGGCATTCTTGAAGGTGCCGGAAAGCCATGGATCAGGCAGGGTGAGCCAAACAAAGGGCACATTGTCCACTGCCTTGAAGTCGAACCCGGCCAGCGTCTCGCGCACGATCGCGA
>NZ_RZSX01000670.1:0-3631 GCF_004023105.1 Mesorhizobium sp. M5C.F.Ca.IN.020.32.2.1
GACCTCGACGACCTGCTCTGGTCCGTCACCAATGTCTTTCACCGCGCCGTGCTACGGATCGAGCGGCAGCTTGACGACAACGAGCAAGCCCAGCGCCGCCTGCAGCGCGAGCAGGACGGCACCGAGATCAAGGCGGTCGAGCTCGAAAACCTCACCGCGCAGGGCCAGACCGTACTCGAGCGGCGCGACGCCTTCGAGCTGATGCGTGACCAGGCCTCCGAGCACTACGAGCAGCATACCGGCTCAGCCTGGCGCCCGCGCACGGGGTCGATGGCCAACCACCGTCATCTCACCGCAGCGATGATCGACAGCCGAGACTTCCTGGCCGCCAGGCGCAAGGCCGACACCGAGGTGATGCTGCCCGCCGGCCCGAAAATCGCCCTCACCGGAGGCCTCGACTTCAACGACCACCACCTGATCTGGGACGTGCTCGACAAGGTCCACGCCAAGCATCCCGACATGGTGCTCATTCACGGCAAGTCGCCCAAGGGCGCCGAGATGATCGCCGCAAAGTGGGCCGACAATCGCAAAGTTCCGCAGATCGGCTTTGCTCCCGATTGGGAAAAGCATGGCCGCGCCGCACCGTTCAAGCGCAACGACGCCGTGCTGGATCTCCTGCCGATCGGCGTCATCGTCTTCCCCGGCACGGGCATCCAGGACAATTTCGCCGACAAGGCGAAGAAGCTCGGCATCAATGCCTACGACTTCCGCGCCCGAGGCGGCGCTTGAGCCGCCTCTAGCATCACGCGCGGCGAGCGTGATTTGCGCATCACACTTGCCGCGCTATACTCGACCATGCGCCGCGGTGGTGGTGGAGGCGCAACCGTTCGACATTGTCCACGGAGACCACCACCATGATCATCCTAGCCATTCTCGCATCGCTCGCGGCCATCGTCGCTCTGTGCTGGTTGCTCTTCACGCTTGCGGTGTTCGCACTGCCGCTCTTTGCCGGCGTCACTCTGGGCTTTTGGGCCTACGGCACAGGGGCCGGAGTTCTCGGCGGCGTCCTCGTCGGTGCAGTGGCCGCGGCCGTGACCTTCGGCCTCTTCCAACTCCTGCTCCGCTTCCTACGGCCGGTTTGGCTGAAGCTGCTTGTCCTGCTCGTCTTTGTGGGGCCCTCTGTCATTGCCGGCTACCATGCCACATTCGGCATCATGAAGCTGACCATGCCATCCGAGCGTTGGCAGGTAGTCTTTGCCACGATTGGCGCCATCGCCGTCGGCATCGTCGCGTTCTTGCGACTGACCATGATGGCCCCGCCCGGACCAGCCCACCAGGGTGCTGCGCGGGTCTCGTAACCTGCGTCGTCGAAAGAGCGGACTGGAAGGACGGCGTTCCGCGCGTCCGTGTTCTCGCGCGCAGCTAGCGAAGAACTGGCGGAGATGCGGGCCTTGAGCGGGCCGGAAGTCAGGGGTGCGCGCGTTTGGCGTGGGCCGCTCCAGCACCGATCGCTGCAGGTCGGGCGAGTTAGGATGCGGGAGTAGGCTGCTTGCCTCTAGTGGGGTCGAGGGGGCGCGCTGACAGGTCTCGAACTGGCCGGCGCGGCTACCCCTGGTGCCCGTCAGCGGGCTTTGCATGCGATACGAGCTGGCCGCGTTCTCCGCTGTTCCCTGCGGCTCAAGACCACTCCAATACGGCCTCTCTCCTGGCTTGATCTGTCCGAAGGCCGGCTTCGCCTCGATCGCCTGTGCCGCAATGGCGCCGGTCGACTTTCTTCCCCTGCCGGCTCATGCCGGCATTCCTCGCGAAACAAGAAAGTCTCCCCGCTGCCATCCTCCGCTACGCTCCGGCCTCAAGGGAGGTGCGGCGTCGATCGCCTTCGGCCGGACGATCGCCATCGAGGCCGCAATGGTGCGGGCTCGAGCCAGAAACCAAGGAGAACTACCATGGCCACCATCGGCACCTTCAAGAAGTCCGCCAACAACGAGTTCACCGGCGAGATCGTCACCCTCTCTGTCCAGGCCAAGAACGTCCGCGTCACCCCCGACACCCGCGCCAGCGGCGAGAACGCCCCCAGCCACCGGGTCTTCGTCGGCCGAGCCGAGATCGGCGCCGCCTGGAGCAAGCAGTCCAACGAGGGCCGCCCCTACCTGGGCTTCAAGCTCGATGACCCGAGCTTCACCGCCCCCATCTACGCCAACCTGGTCGAGGACGAGGACGGCGAAGGCTACAGCCTCATCTGGTCGCGCCCGAACCGCCGCAATGGCGACTGAGGACAAGGCCAAATGCCCCGCCCGGTCAATCCGGGCGGGGTCATCATTGCGCAAAGCGAATCGCTGCCCTCGATGGCACCGCCAAACCAGGGAAACACCAACGATAATGGGTGGCTTTTCGACAAAGTGCGACTATTATAGTCGTAGTTCTGGCTCGCGCCTCGCGACTTGTGGCGGTGATCGCGTTCATGATCACCGCTCGTCAATCGCGGGCTGCCCGGGCGTTGCTTGGCTGGAATCAGGAGACGCTTGCCGACAAGGCCCGAGTATCGCTGACCGCACTGAAACGCCTCGAATCCGAGAGCGGACTGCGCGTGTATGAGACGACACGCGACCAAGTGCGACGCGCCCTCGAGGCGAATGGCATAGTGCTCATGACCACCGACAAGGGAGAAGGCGTGATGGTCATGCGCAACGCGATCGCGGAAGACGGCAAGAAGCGCCCGTGAATACTCGCCAGCAAGTAGTCGCGATCGCGCCGACCCGCATCGCGGGGATACTGCCCTCCCGCATAGTTGTCATCACACTGGCATCGAGGCAGCCAACAAGGTACATCGTTCCCAGAACGCCCAATCGAAGGTATGGATCTTCCGCTTGGGGGCGTCGATGACACAGCGCGAATTCCTTGACGAACCGCCGCAAAACGCGGCGCTCACAGACTATGACCGTGCGCACATGAAGATCTATATGCGCGTGCTCGACGCCGCGACCGATGGTGCCGACTGGCGGGAAGCGGTGGCCGTGATTTTCGGGATCGATCCGGATGCCGAGCCGGAGCGCGCCCGTCGTGTTCACGACAGTCATCTTGCCCGCGCACGCTGGATGACGGAACACGGCTATCGTCAGTTGCTCCGCGAAGGACGCAAATAGTCGGGCGATGCGCTTAGCGCATCTCGTGGTGCTTCCTTGAACACTTCTCAAACTGTCAAGTTTTGGGAACTTTGCCGTCCCACGTTGCGGCACGAGGAACAACGATGACGCCCGACACCTCCCGCTGGCGGTCCTCGGAGACTTACGACTACCTGGACAACCTCGACTCTCCCGACCTCGCCTGGGAATGGCTCAGGCGCAATCTCGACTATCAGAAGGACTATGCGCGAGCAGATAGTCCATCCTTGCGAGCCGAACTCCACAAGAAATGGGGCTTGCAGTTTTTTCGTCCCGCCGTCGCTGAATGCTGGCGAGGGTCCCGTGTTCTGGTCCGCAGAGTCGGACACGAGCGCTGTGCTGCTTACGCAGTCGCCCATCATGCTGCCGACGGCCGGCAACCTCTCTACGGAACTGCGCGATCCAGCCGCGCGGTCCGACGACCAAGGCGAGCATTTGCTGCTCGCCGTCGGCGGCCAGACCATTCGTCTGGTCCGGCTCCCTGGCGCGTCGGCCGGAACGCCCCTCGCCGCGCTTGTGCCTCTTGACGG
>NZ_RZSX01000671.1:0-3624 GCF_004023105.1 Mesorhizobium sp. M5C.F.Ca.IN.020.32.2.1
TTGAGCTCCTCGTCGCCGCTGGACAGGTCGATCGTCCTGTTTGCTCCAAGCTTGCTGGCGAAGGCGAGTGGCGCCTCTGCTATGTCGACGACGGTGAGCTCGCCACATCCCTTGAGCCTGGCGGCGAGCATTGTCAGGAGCCCGATCGGGCCGGCGCCGAACAGGATGACGTTGCGGCCGGCAATGTCGCCGGCCCGCGCCACCGCGTGCAGGCTGACGGCGAGTGGTTCGGCGAGTGCCGCGGCCTGATAGGCGATAGAATGCGGAACCTTGACGCATTGCGCCGGCGTGGCATCGAACACGCTGGCAAAACCGCCCTGCATATGCGGCGTTTTCGAAGCCGAGCCCATGAAGTAGATGTTTTCGCAGAGATTGGCGCGGCCCTCGACGCATCGCGCGCATTGTCCGCACCAGCGCGACGGGTTGACTGCCACGCGATCCCCGACGGCAAGTGCGGGCGCTTCCGCGCTGATTTCGACAATCTCTCCGGCGACCTCGTGGCCAAGCACGAGCGGCGATGTGACGACAAAATCGCCGGTCCGCGCATGACGGAAATAATGCAGGTCCGAACCGCAGATGCCGCCTGCGCCGAAACGCACGCGCACCATTCCCGGCGTGAGGGGGCCGAGCGGATGCTCGACGACACGCAGATCCTCGGGGCCGAACAGCGTCGCGGCGACTGCGCTGTCGGTCATCGGATCAGTCCCATTTGCGTCGGCAGCCACAGCGTGATGGCGGGGATGAAGGTGATCAGGATCAGCGCGACAATCAACGGGACGAGCCAGGGCAGAATTGCCATGGTCGTACGCTCGACCGACAGCTTGGCGACCCGCGAGAGGACGAACAGCACCATGCCGAGCGGCGGATGCAGGAGACCGATCATCAGATTAAGCGTCATGATCAGACCGAAATGCACAGGATCGATCCCGTAGAGGACCACGATCGGCAGGAGGATCGGAACAAGGATCGTGATAGCGGCGATCGTGTCGAGGAAGCAGCCGACTACCAGCATCAGGATGTTCACCAGGATCAGGAACACCCATTTGTTTTCGGTCAGCGATGTGATGAAGACCGAGAAGAGCTGCGCCGCCTGACTGACCGTGAGCAACCAGGCGAAGATCGACGCTGCTGTGACGATGAAGAGGACTGACGCGGTCGTCTCGATTGTGTCGAAACTGGCCTTGGCCAAGGCTGCGAGTGTCATCGTGCGATAGCGCACGAGCCCGAGAAACAACGACCAGATGACGGCGGCCATGGCCGCTTCGGTCGGCGTGAACCAGCCCATGGTCATGCCGCCGATCAGGATGATGGGTGTCATGAGCGCCATGACGGCGGAGAAATCGAAATACCAGTCGCAGGCGATCAGGACGACGAGCGCGATGCCAACGGCAATATTGAGCGACAGTCCCATCTCGACAAGGACATAAACCGCCAGCGGAAAGCAGCATACGACGGCCACCTCGATCGAGGCGGCGGCGAGCCGGTTCAACTTAAACGGCGTGTCCGAACCCCAGCCCCGGCGATGGGCGAAGATCGCGACCGTCACCATCATCAGCACCGTCATGACGACGCCGGGCAGGATGCCGGCCATGAACAGCGCGCCGATCGAGACGTTGGCCATCATGCCGTAGATGACGAAGGGCAGCGACGGCGGGAAGATCGGACCGAGCGTCGAGGACGCCGCGGTGACGCCGACGGCCGCCTCCACGGGATAGCCGTGGTCGCGCATCGCCTTGATCTCGATGGTGCCGATACCGGCGGCATCGGCAAGGGCTGCGCCCGACATACCGGCGAAGACCACCGATCCGATGATGTTCACCTGGGCGAGACCGCCCTTCATCCAGCCGACAAGCGCCAGCGCGAAGGAATAGATCCGCCCGGTGACGCCGGCGATGTTCATGAGATTGCCGGCGAAGATGAAGAACGGCACGGCGAGCAGCGGAAAGCTCTCGACACCGGCGATCATGCGCTGCGCGGCAATGATGTCGGGCGCCACGCCATAGAAGACGAGATAGAGCAGCGACGACACCGCCATCGACACAGCGACGGGGACACCGACCAGCATCAGGACGAGAAACGCTCCGATTAGAAGCAGCATGGCCTATTCCCCCAGTCCGTCGAACGCGGCGGGGCGCTCCAGCGCCGAGTAGCCACGGCGGATGTTGCCGATGAATACCTGGATGGCGCGCAGCATCATCAGCACGAAACCGGCGAAGACGGCGTAGAAGACGACGTTGCGCGGCAGGTTGATGGTGACCATCCGCTCGCGGTGGACGATCCCGACATAGCGCCAGAGGAGCCAGGACATATAGGCGAAGAAGCAAATGGTAATCAGATTGACCGCGAGCGCCAGGTAGCGCCCCGCCCCAGCGGGGAGGTAATGATAAAGCACGTCGACGTGGATGTGGCGCGTGGTGCGCGTGCACATGACCGAGCCCAGGAAGACCACGACGACGAGGCAGTTGATGGCGATCTCCTCGGTCCAGGCAAAACTGTTGTTCATGACGTAGCGCGTGAAGAACTGCAGGAACACGCAGAGCGACATGCCCCAGAACACGGCGAGCGTGAGCCAGTCTTCTACCGCGTATCGCGACAGATCGACGGGCGCGGTTTCTTCCTCGAATGCATGCGCCAGTTCTTCGGGGGTAACCTGGGTGTGGACCTCTTGGGTCATCGGCAAGCTCCGGACACCGTTGGGACAGCGGGCTCAACAGACCCGACGCGCTTGTCGCGCCGGGCCGGGATTGATGCAGGTTACTTGACGGCGCGGATCGCCTCCCAATCCTCCTTGCGGTAGCCGAACTCCTCGAACGTCACCTTCTCCATCACGTTCTTTTCGAAATCGGCGCGATCAACTTCGGTGACGGTGAGACCGCGTTCCTTGAAGGTCTCAACCAGGGCCTTCTCGCGATCGACGATGATCTTTGTCGCTCGCGCGGCAGCTTCCTGCATCACCTCGGTGAAGATCGCCTTGTCCTCGTCCGACAATTGCGACCAGCGCGATTGCGACACGATCGTGTTGAGATGGTCGACGATGTGTCCGGTCAGGATAATATGCTTTTGCACTTCGTAGAACTTCTTGGCGTCGATCGTCGTCAGCGGGTTTTCCTGCGCTTCCACCGTGCCCTGCTGCAAGGCGAGATAGACCTCGGCGAAGGCGATCGGCGCGGTGTTGGCGCCGCAGGCGCGCGGCATGGCGAGATAGGCCGGCACATCAGGCACGCGGATCTTCAGGCCCTGCATGTCGGCGCATTTTTCGATCGGCCGGTTGGAGGTCGTGTGACGGGTGCCGTAGTAGGTGGTCGCCGTGATGTGATGGCCGGACGCCTCTTCGTAGCCGCCGGTCAACTCCTTGTATTTGTCGCTCTTGGTGTAAGCGAGCAGATGATCAGCGTCGCGGAACGTGAACGGGAAGTAGGTCACGCCGATCGGCGGGAATTCGCGGGCGGCGAAGCTCGATCCGGAGATGATGATGTCAACCGTGCCGAGGGTCAGCCCCTGGTTGATGTCGGCTTCCTTGCCGAGCTGCGAGGCCGGGAAGACGTCGATTGTATAGCGGCCGTCGGTGCGCTTCTTGATCTCTTCCGCCGCCCACACGGACTCGGTGTGGAAGGGTTCGGACGT
>NZ_RZSX01000672.1:0-3624 GCF_004023105.1 Mesorhizobium sp. M5C.F.Ca.IN.020.32.2.1
AGGCCGAAGATCGCGGTCGCCAGCGGCAACAGGCCGACGAAAATGATGGAATGGGCCGAGGTGATGTGCTTGAGCGCCAACGCGGTCAGCAGCGGAAAGCCGACCACGACGCCGAGCGCCACAATGGCCAGCGACAACAGATCTCGTCGCTCCGGGCGCTTCTGGCGAAAAATGAGCAGAAGCCCGAGGCCGAGTATGCCTGCCGTGGCAGCACGAGCGACGGTTAAGAAGGCCGGATCGAAATCCATCACCGCTACGCGCGTTGCCGGAAGCGATCCGCTGAAAATCAGAACGCCCACAAATCCGTTGACCCAGCCACCCGCCGTCTTGTCCATCGCATGCTCCTGATGTTCTGCCCTCTATCGGGCCGGACGTATGGCGCTACCAGAGACAATGAGGTACAGTTTGATAAAACTGTCATGGTAGGTTGAGCAGTACGGATGGACGAGCAGGCGACGGCAAGTGAGGGCAGCGTGACGCTTGTCGAAAGTGTCATGTCGACGATCAGGCACAGGATCGCCGCGCGCAGCCTGACACCGGGAACACGACTGCCTTCGATCCGGGCTTTCGCGAGAACCATGCAGGTTTCCAAATCCACCGTGGTCGAAGCCTATGAGCGCCTTGCGGCGGAGGGAATCATCCGCTCGCGTCCAGGTTCGGGTTTTTATGCCGCCGGACCGCTGGCTCCCTTGTCACTGGCCGAGATCGGCCCCAGGCTTGACCGTGCTGTCGATCCGCTCTGGGTTTCGCGCCAGTCGCTGGAAGCCGGCGACGGCGTGCTCAAACCCGGCTGCGGCTGGCTGCCTGCCTCGTGGATGCCGGAGGCTGGATTGCGCCGGGCACTGCGGACAATGGCACGCGGCGATGATGTCACGCTGACGGATTACGGCACCCCGCTCGGGCTGGCGCCGCTGCGTCATCTGCTCGCACGGCGCATGGCAGAGCACGGCATCGAAGCCTCTCCCGACCAGATCATGCTGACGGAATCGGGCACCCAGGCCATCGACCTCCTCTGCCGGTTCCTGCTCGAGCCGGGCGACACGGTGCTGGTGGACGACCCCTGCTATTTCAACTTCCATGCCCTGTTGCGCGCTCACCGGGCCAAGGTGGTCGGCGTTCCCTATACGCCGTCGGGGCCGGATATCGAGCTGTTTGCGCAGGCGCTGCTCGAGCACCGGCCGCGCCTCTACATCACCAATTCTGCGCTTCACAATCCAACGGGTGCAATTCTGTCGCCGGTCGTCGCCCATCGATTGCTCAAGCTCGCCGACCAATCGGATCTGACGATCATCGAAGACGATATCTTTGCCGACTTCGAACACACGCCCGCACCCAGGCTGGCGGCGTTCGACGGCCTTGGTCGCGTCGTCCATATCGGCAGCTTCTCCAAGACGCTTTCGGCGTCGGTGCGCTGCGGCTTCATCGCGGCTCCGCGCGACTGGATGGAAGGGCTGACCGACCTGAAGATCGCCACGTCCTTCGGCGGCGGACGGCTTGCCTCCGAACTGGTGCTGACGCTGCTGAAGGACGGCAGCTATCGCAAGCACGTGGATTTGCTGCGCACGCGGCTTTCACGCGCCATGGCTGAGACAAGCACCCGCCTGAAGGCAATCGGCATCACGCCGTGGATCGACCAGCCGGCCGGCATGTTTTTGTGGTGCAGCCTGCCGGAAGACGTGGATGCAGCTGAAATGGCCCGCCGCGCCTTGTCGGCCAATGTCGTTCTGGCGCCCGGCAATGCGTTCAGCCTGTCCCAAACTGCCAGCCGTTTCCTGCGCTTCAACGTCGCGCAGTCGGCAGACGAGAGAATTTTCAGGACGCTCGAAGTGGCGATGTCGCGTTGATTTTCGCTGTCACGAAAATGCAGCGCTTCGCCCCTCACGCCCCTGCCCGCCTGCGCCGCCGCTCATAGAGCATAACCAGCGTTTCGGCGGTCAGCGCCGGCTTCTGCTCACCTTCGATCTCAACGATGTTGGCGGCCTTCATCAGATATTGGCCGGGGCCTTTGTCCTCCATGGACAAAAGCGTGATGCGCAGCCTGATGCGTGCGCCGGCCCTGACCGGCGCCAGGAACCGTACCTTGTCAAAACCATAGTTGAAGACAGCTTGCGTGTTTTCGGGCACGATGCCCATATCGAGCGCCAGCGCGCCGATGATCGACAGCGTTAGATAGCCATGCGCGATGGTGGCGCGAAACGGGCTCTGCCGCTTCGCCCGCTCTGGATCGACATGGATCCATTGGCGGTCGCCCGTACATTCGGCGAACTGGTCGATGCGGCTCTGGTCGACCGTCGTCCAGTCCGACACGCCAAGCTCCTGCCCTGTCATCGTCCTGAGCTGTTCGTAGGTCGGCGGCGTCCTCAGCCGTGTTTGCGTCATTCCTGCTTTCCCGATCGCTTGCCCTGCCTCCGGACCACGAACCGGCCGCCTCTGTCAATTCGCTCCGCGCCTTCCGCTGCGGTATTCCAGACCGGATCGCGTCGGTGCCGGTGTCCAGCGCCGGAAACAGGTTCATCCGGGCAAGAGGACACTTGTGCGCCCCGCCGGGGCCAAGGACCAACAATACGGCTTTCAGGAGCCGGACATGACGGGAGAAAAATCCGCCTGCTTTGGTGTGGGAACAGCTTACTTCTTATCGTAGCTGCTGCGGATTTCCGCCATCGCCTCCTTGATGCGGTCGCGCAGGATCTCGACCGATTCGGTGCCGGATTTCCTGGTCAGTTCGGCCACCTCGCCGGCATTCTTCAATGCGGTCTCGAAGGATTTCCTGGCGAACGCGGCTTGCTTGGCCATCAACTCCCGAGGATCGCCCGGCGCCCTGTAGCTCTGCGCCATGTCGGCGATCTCGTGCAGTGTGTCCTGCAGCATCTCGCGCTGTCTGGAGAGCAGCGACGACGCTCCGGCGGCACTCGCCCTGGCTGATTTTTCCAGTGCCTCAAGGTTCTTGCGATGATGGTTGAGGATCGCCTCGACATCGACGTTCGGCAGCTTCAGGTCGCGGCCGAACCTGCCGAATATGTCCATGAAGGTGTCGGATTCCCGTCGCTTTGCCATGCTGGTTTCTCCCCTGTTGCTGCGAATGCGGCACCTGAAGAGAACAATAGGGCACTGGAGCTTCGCGGTCCATTCGGAGGCCCAACACATCGCGGCTCAGTCGATGAGGAACAGCCGTTCCGCGGTATGGAGCACGACGCCGGCAATGCCGCCGATGACCATGCCGTTGAAGCGGATATATTGCAGGTCCCTGCCGATGTTCATCTCGATCAGCCTCGTAAGCTGGGCAAGGTCCCAACGCTTGACCTGATCGGCGATGAATTTCGAGACGCCGCTCTTCTGGCTTTCGACGAAAGACGACAGCGCCACGACGAACCCCTGGTTCATGTCGGCCCTGATCTGTGCGTCGCCGGCAAGATGGCGGCCGACCTCGACGAACATGTTGGCGAGATGGGCGCGGATCATCGAATTCGGCGCCTTGGCGTCCTGCTCGATAAACACACTGAGGCTTTCCCACATATCGCCGGCCAGCGCCTTCAGCTCCGGCCGGGCGAGGAAATCGCGCTTCAGTTTCTCGGCGCGCTTGGCGTATTGCTTGGACGTCCTCAGCCGCTCGACGAAGGTCAGGAC
>NZ_RZSX01000673.1:0-3620 GCF_004023105.1 Mesorhizobium sp. M5C.F.Ca.IN.020.32.2.1
GTCGTATGTATTTCCGGCTATCCGGATCCGAAGCCGCCGAGACCAACATTAAGCTGGTCTGCTACTACAAGAACATCCTTGGCCGCCCAGCTTGGCTTCTGCGTTGCGACACCCTATGAGCGAGGGATCTTCCACTCGCCACCAGCAACGTTGCTTTCGTGCGTACAAGCGGACAAAAACGCAGATTTGCTGCCATAATGCGAGATAATTCGCGCAAACCGCCCAGGCACATAGGTACACTCACGGCGAACCGCCCCGCGAGAGCGGGGCGGTGACAAGAAAAGGGTGGGGAACAAAAATGGATGACTGGCCATTCAGGCGACGTGCAGTCGTGAAAGCGATGCTTTTGGGATCGGCCGTGCCTTGCGTTCTGAGCTCAAGGGCGTTCGCCGCGTTGTCGTGCGATGGTCACATCGTGCGCATGGGCGCAAACGTCTCCCCCGATACGTTGAATCCGTTCGCCTCCTACAGCAATTGGTGGCCGCTAGTTTACACCTATGACTTTCTGGTCTGTGTGGACGCTCAGCGCCATGCTGATCGGAGGGGATTTGCCAAGGAGTGGTCGGTCGCTGACGATAACGTCACGTGGACTTTCAAAATCTGGCCTGGAATGAAGTGGTCGGATGGCCAGCCCGCCACGGCCAAGGATGCCGCGTTCACCTATAATTATGTGCGCAAGTCCATCGGCACGCCCAACGAACTGAACGCCGGCTGGAACAGCACTGAGGGCATGCAAAACGTCGAGTCCATCACGGCGCTCGACGACGATACGTTGCAAATCGTGACCAAGTCCCCCACGCGTTGGCCAATCGACAACGGTGTAATGATGGTTCCCGAGCACATCTGGAAGGATGTCTCCTACGCCGATGCGCGCAGCACCTTCCGAAACGACCCGCCGTTGGTGGGAACCGGGCCGCTTATCATCCAGGACTTTCAGCAGGGCCAGTTTGTCCGCCTCTCGCCGAACCCGCACTTCCGCACCGGACAGCCAAAGACGGCCGGGATGGTCTTCAATTTCTTCAATACGGCCGATCCCATCGCGCAAGGTCTGAAGAGCGGCAATCTCGACTATGGCATCAGCCTCACAGCTTCCCAGTGGGCGGATCTGTCGAAGGATTCTGCCATCGAGGTCGGTCAAAACCGCATTGAGCAGCGAGACTATTTGGCCTTCAACACCGCCTCGGGGGACGGTGCAGGCAGTACCGAGGCCCTTCAAGATCCGGCGTTTCGTGATGCGATCAGCTACGCGATCGATCAGAAGGCTATCGTCGAGCGGGCCTACCAAGGTCACGCCGACGCTGGCGCGGGGTTGGTGATGCCGGCCGCGGCCGATTACTACTCGGACCTGAGTAACATCAGGCGCCACTTTGATCTAGAGGAGGCGGCCCGCCGCCTCGATTCCGCCGGTTATCGGGATGTCGACGGTGACGGCATCCGGGAAGACAAGGAAGGAAACAAGCTCCAGCTCGAGTTAATTACTGGAACGTCTTCGGGCACCCTCGAGATACCGATCGCGGTAGTGCAGCTTATCGCTGGCTGGTTGGGACAAATTGGAATCCCTGTATCCGTAACACAGCTCGACTCCGGCGCCCTTAGTGCACGTACAAAGGCGCCGGCGAAGGGCGGTGGGGGTTGGGACCTGCTCGTTGCCGCAGGTTGGCGGTCTCCCTCGGCTCACGACCTGCTCGTTTTGGGCAAAAGTGCCGATTCCAGCAACACGTCATACTGGAGCAACGAGAAGTTCGATCAACTTCTGTCTGAGGTCGAGATCACCGTCGACCTCAAGAAGAGCCAAGAGCTGGTCGACCGGGCGGTGCGCCTGATTTACGCTGAAGCCCCTTACATAATCCTAAGTTACCCGCTCATGCTCGATGCCCATCGCAAGGATTGTTTCGAGGGCTGGGGCACAGAGATTTCGGGGTGGAGCTACTACCCATTCGATCGCCTGAAGTCGGTTTGAGATGGTCTTGATGGAAAGCGAGGCCAAATGAGCCGGCGGATCGGGCGGATTCTCCTCAGGGCGGTCATCACGCTTGTGATGGTTGCAATCCTGAACTTTGGCTTGTTCAGAGTCATTCCCGGCGACCCTGCATCGCTTCTGCTCGGCGGGGCGCGCACCAGCGTGACCGACGAGCAGATCGAGGCGCAGCGTCAGAACTGGGGCCTCGACCGGCCGCTGTTCCCTGACCAGGCGCTCGACTACTTGTCGGCGACTCTCCAGGGCGATCTTGGCTACAGCTTCAAGTTCAGGGGTAGGCATGTCGCTGACCTGATTTTAGAACGCTTGCCGGCCACCATTGTCCTGGTCGGTCTAGCCCAATTTATCGCCATCCTATGCGGGGTTATGCTTGGCGTATATGCTGGTTGGCGTAGAGGAGGAGCCGTCGACCATGCCGCCACGGGGGTCTCTCTGGCGCTCTATTCTACCCCATCTTTCTGGCTCGGCATGCTCCTGGTGGTGATCTTCAGTACGGCATTGGGCTGGCTTCCGGGCTACGGGGCATATTCACCAGGCGCTAACGTCGGTTCCCTTGACTTGGCGCTTGATTATCTGCGGCATCTCGCGCTCCCGGTCACCGCCGTGGCCCTTGGACTAATCGGCCAATACGTCGTGGTCGCTCGTGCTGCGATGAGCGACGTCGTCACCGAGGACTACATGGTGACCGCACGGGCCAAGGGACTGACCGGCGGTCAGATGCTGATGCGTCATGCTTTTCGCAACGCAATGCTGCCGGTCGTAACCTTGATCACCCTCAATCTTGGCTACGTGGTGGCGGGTGCCATCACCGTCGAAGCTGTGTTCGCCTGGCCGGGCATCGGCGGTCTGACCGTGGAGGCGCTCAACGCACGGGACTACCCGGTCCTTCAAGGCATATTCCTGTTGCTCGGCGTCTCGATTGTTATGGCAAACCTCATAGCCGATCTAGCCTACGGCCTGCTTGATCCGAGGGTCCGACAATGAGCAAAAGTACAATTCGGTATTCTGGGCGTACGAGGGCGCGTGCTATCAAAACCTTTCTAGGTCAGTTTCTTGGCTACGGCGGAGCTCAGCTTGGCCTGTTGTGTCTGGTATTCTTTCTTGTTACGGCAGCGATGCCCAATATCCTGGTGGGACCGCTTCAGACTGCGATCAATGCAACCGGCGATTTCCTCGCGCCACCTTCAGGCCAGCATCTGCTGGGGACCGATGAAGTGGGACGGGACGTCCTCAATCTGGTCGTCCATGGTGCCCGGATCTCACTTACGATAGCGCTACTGGCGACCGTGATCAGCCTCGTCGTCGGCACCACGGTCGGAATGACCGCGGGCTACTTTGGTCGCTGGGTTGACGTCTGGCTGATGCGCTTGACGGACTTCTTTTTTGTCATGCCCTCCTTCGTGCTTGCGCTGGTCATCACACCCGTAGTTCTCGAGGTGATGGGGCGGGGCAGAGAAATCCTCGGCTTCCGTCCTTCTCTTTTCGTGATCCTTGTCGTTATCGGCATGACAAGCTGGGCGTTCGTCGCCCGTGTTGTTCGCAGCCAGACACTGTCGCTTAAGGAGCGAACATTTGTTGACCGCGCGCGCGTTGCAGGCAGCAGCAATTTCAGCATCATGGTGCGGCACATCCTGCCTAATCT
>NZ_RZSX01000674.1:0-3605 GCF_004023105.1 Mesorhizobium sp. M5C.F.Ca.IN.020.32.2.1
GACGAATACGGTCGATCTTCACCTCCTCCCGAGGATCGGCCAGCAAAACGACACCCGCCGGACCTCCTCCCCCCGCGGGTGTTGTTGTTTTCAGAGTCGAAGCAGTCCGAGAGCCGTTTTGGCGGGGGACTGTCGTCAGTCCAGCGCACCGCTTTCCAGCACGCCCCGTTTCTTCCACTGGCTCAGCGGAAAAATGTCCGGTGCGCCGCCCATCGGCGCATACCAGGAATCCACCACCCATTCGGTGCCCCCGCGGTCGCTGATCACCGCCGTCCAATGGGGATAGCGCCCGTCGACAAACAGGCCCCGCGAGGCCTTGTCCTCGACCTTGTGAAACCTGAGCAATTTTCGCTCGGCAAGATAGACCAGCAGAGCATGCGTATTGGTCGATTCGTCGACACGATCCATCTGGCCCCTGATGCGCGATGCACCGAATTCCGACTGCGGCAGATCGCGAATGCCGATGGCCCGGAAAATGCGCTGCTCGAAATAGCGGACAGCCTTCGAAATAGCGGAGCGCTCGGCTTGGGGCGAACCCGCACCCGCACGCAGGATAGAGCGGAAACGCGCGCCGTCACCGGGGCCAAGCGCCAGCATCGTGCGATAGTTGCAACTATAGCCGTGGCATATGGGGATCCGCTTGGAAGCCGTCGCGGCCAGTTCGCCGGCGGCCGCTGATCCGCCCATGGCGATCACGACTGTCGAAAAGGTCGCTCTGGCAAAGTTCCCGAGACTCCCGTCCATTCTCCGACAGTAGACGATTGCAGCACTTGGCGCCAACAGTGCGACGAACTCATGCAATTGCAATCGCAGCTACAAGGGATTATTTCGGCGCTCATGAACAAGAATCCCATTCACGTCATCGGCGGCGGTCTCGCCGGCTCAGAAGCCGCTTGGCAGGCGGCCGAAGCCGGCGTTCCCGTTGTTCTGCATGAAATGCGTCCCGTCCGCGGCACCGATGCGCACAAGACGGGTGGGCTGGCCGAGCTCGTCTGTTCCAATTCCTTCCGTTCCGACGATGCGCAAACCAACGCCGTCGGTCTGCTGCACGCCGAAATGCGGCTGGCCGGGTCGCTGATCATGAGCGCTGGCGATGATAACCAGGTGCCCGCCGGTGGTGCGCTTGCCGTCGACCGCGACGGATTTTCCGAAGCGGTGACCAAAAAGCTCGAAGCGCACCCACTCATCACCATCCAGCGCGAGGAAGTGCCCGGCCTGCCGCCGGCGGACTGGGACCAGGCGATCATCGCCACCGGCCCGCTGACCGCGCCGTCGCTCGCCCAATCGATCGCGGAAGTGACCGGCGCCGATGCGTTCGCCTTCTTCGATGCCATCGCGCCGATCGTCCATTTCGACACGATCGACATGGACGTTTGCTGGTTCCAGTCACGTTACGACAAAGTCGGGCCTGGCGGCACCGGCAAGGACTACATCAACTGCCCGATGGATAAGGAGCAGTACCTTGCCTTCGTGCGGGCACTTGTCGACGGTCAGAAAACCGAATTCAAGCAATGGGAAGGCACGCCATATTTCGACGGCTGCCTGCCGGTCGAGATCATGGCCGAGCGCGGCGTCGAGACGCTGCGTCATGGGCCGATGAAGCCGATGGGGCTGACCAATGCGCACAATCCATCGGTGAAGGCCTATGCCGTCGTGCAACTTCGCCAGGACAATGCGCTGGGCACGCTCTACAACATGGTCGGCTTCCAGACCAAGCTGAAGCACGCCGAGCAGGTGCGCGTGTTCCGCACCATCCCGGGCCTCGAAAACGCCGAGTTTGCTCGCCTCGGCGGCCTGCACCGCAACACCTATATCAATTCGCCGACGCTGCTTGACCATTCGCTGCAGTTGAAATCGCGGCCCGGCCTGCGCTTCGCCGGCCAGATCACCGGCTGCGAAGGCTATGTCGAAAGTGCGGCCATCGGCCTGCTTGCCGGGCGCTTTGCCGCCGCCGAGCGGCTGGGCCACGCGCCGGCGCTGCCGCCGATGACCACTGCCTTTGGCGCGCTGCTCAACCATATCACCGGCGGTCACATCGTTTCCGACGACGAGCCGGGAAAGCGCTCCTTCCAGCCGATGAACATCAATTTCGGCCTGTTTCCCCCTGTGGAAGCGCCGAAAGCCGAGGGAAAGCGCCTGCGCGGCAAGGATAAGACCGTCGCCAAGCGGCGTGCGCTGACGTCACGCGCGCTGGCCGACTGCCGCGAATGGCTGGGATTGCCTTCGCGGGCGGAAGCAGCGGAGTAGCAGTTACGGAGTTCGTGTCAGCCTTCAGATGCCCGGCCAGCCTCGCGTTGCGCGACGCAAGAGCAGCCAATGGCGGCGCCAGGCCGAGAGCTGCGCCTCGCCGTTCAGAGGTGAATGAGAAGAACCTTCCATCTTGCCGAGATAGGCGCGCGACAAGGCCAGCGGCAAAAATGCCGGTCGCAGCGAAACTGGCAAGGCCGATGCACTCTTCTCGAAAGCAGACAAATGCTCCTGCGCTAGTGCAATCATCGCGGCGACAGCGCGTTGCGCTCCAGGCCCACCTTCGCCGGCAACGAACTCCTCGGGCGACGACCCTGCCGCAGCCAGAATGTCGGCCGGGACAAAGCATTGCCCACGCTTGCGATGCAGCGGCAGCAGCAGCAAAAGGCCGGTCATCGCTTGTGCACAACCTGCTCTGCCCGCAAGTTCGGCAAACCGTGGTGCTTCGACGGGATCAAGCACCATCGCTGCAAGCTGGATGAGCGCCGCTGCGGTCTCGCCGCAATAGCCTTCCAGATCGGTCCGCGACGGCATAGGGTCGTCATAGAGATCGAAAATACGCGCTTCGAGCATGTTCTCGAAGGCAGATTTCGGCAGGCGGTGGGCGGAAATCGTGGCCGTCAACGCGTCCGCAACCGGATGGCCGGTGCCTGCTCCGGCGTCCTCGGCTGCGATGACATCGCGCCACCATTGCAGCCGCACCTCGCCCGGCAGCGCCTCGCGGATACGGTCACGAATGCCTGATATCTCGGCATTGAAGGCATAGAGCGAAAAAAGCGCGTCACGCTTGTCCTCGCGCGCATAGAGCGCGGAAACATAGCGGTCATGGTCGGCGGCTCGCACCGTTTCCATGACGATTTTGGCGTTTTCGCTCACGTCACTCCACGGCGATCAGGGCGGCAGCCACCGCACGGTTTTCCGCCAGAAGAACATTGTAGGTCCGCACGGCCGCGCCGGTCGACATCGGATCGGCCGCAATGCCCACCGCCTTCAGCGCAGCACGCAGCGCCGCCGGCAACGGCCTGAGATCCTTGCCGGCGCCGACCAGCAGGATCTCGATCTTGTCAGCCTCGTTGAGCAGCTTGGCGAAATCCGCCGCCGTCAGTGCCAGCGGATCAGCCGGCTCCCAACCGTAGATGCCCGACGGCAGGCACAGGAGCGAGCCGCGATGCGACATGTCGGCGAAACGAAACCCACCATTGCCGTAGGCCTCGATCGGGGCGCGGCCGGGGAAATGCGCTTCACGGATGACGATGCCTTTGGTCATCCCGTTGGCCGCCCGTCAGGTTGCCACGGCTTTGCCGCCGCTCACCGGCTTCTCCTCGTCGGCCGTCGCGGCCTGTGGCCGCAGCTTGAAC
>NZ_RZSX01000675.1:0-3604 GCF_004023105.1 Mesorhizobium sp. M5C.F.Ca.IN.020.32.2.1
GAATTGCGCGACGAGCTGATGCGGGACGGCTACACATTTTCATCACAGACCGACACCGAGGTCGTCGCACATCTGGTGGGGCGCGAATTGGCCAAGGGCCTGAAGCCGGTCGAGGCCGCGCACCAGGCGCTGAAGCGGCTGGAAGGCGCCTTTGCGCTGGCCATCATGTTCAAGGGCGACGAGGACCTCATCGTCGGGGCGCGCAACGGCCCGCCGCTGGCCGTCGGCCATGGCGAGGGCGAGATGTTCCTGGGCTCGGACGCCATCGCGCTTGCCCCCTTCACCAATTCGATCACCTATCTGGAGGACGGCGACTGGGCGGTGGTGCGCCGCAACGAGGTCGCCATCTTCGACATGGACGGCAGCAAAGTAGACCGCAAGCGCCAGCAGTCGCTCAGCACCAGCTTCATGGTCGACAAGGGCAACCGGCGCCATTTCATGGAGAAGGAAATCCATGAACAGCCCGAAGTGATCTCGCACACGCTGGCGCATTATGTGGATTTTGTCGGCGGCGTATCGAAGCCGCTCGACCTGCCGTTCGATTTCGCCAAAATCGACCGGCTGGCGATCTCGGCCTGCGGCACTGCCTATCTCGCCGGCCTGATCAGCAAATACTGGTTCGAGCGCTATGCGCGGCTGCCGGTCGACATCGATGTCGCTTCGGAATTCCGCTACCGCGAGATGCCGCTGTCGAAGACAGACGCCGCCTTCTTCATCTCGCAATCGGGCGAGACCGCCGACACGTTGGCCTCGCTGCGCTATTGCCGCAAGGCGGGCATGAAGATCGGCGCGGTCGTCAATGTCCGCGAATCGACGATGGCGCGCGAGTCCGACGTCATCCTGCCGACGCTGGCCGGGCCGGAGATCGGTGTCGCCTCGACCAAGGCCTTCACCTGTCAATTGTCGGTGCTGGCCTCGCTTGCCGTGCGGGCCGGCGTGGCGCGCGGAACGATCTCGCGGGAGCAGGAAGCGACGCTGGTACGTCAACTGTCGGAAGCGCCGCGCTATGCCAACCAGGTCTTGAAGCTCGACGGGCAGATCGAAAAGGTCGCACGCGACCTCGCTCACTATAAGAACGTGCTCTATCTCGGCCGCGACACCAATTTCCCGCTGGCCATGGAAGGCGCGCTGAAGCTCAAGGAAATCTCCTATATCCATGCCGAGGGCTACGCCGCCGGTGAGCTGAAGCACGGGCCGATCGCGCTGATCGACGAGAACATGCCTGTCATCGTCATTGCCCCGCATGACCGCATCTTCGAAAAGACCGTATCGAACATGCAGGAAGTGGCGGCACGCGGCGGCAAGATCATCCTGATCACCGACAGCAAGGGTGCCGCACACGCCACGGTGAAGACGATGGAGACGATCGTGCTGCCGGACGTGCCGGAAATCATCTCGCCGATCATCTACGCGCTGCCGATCCAGATGCTGGCCTATTTCACCGCCGTGTTCATGGGCACCGACGTCGACCAGCCGCGCAACCTGGCGAAATCGGTGACTGTGGAATAGGCGTGGTTTAAAAAATTTCGCGGTTCCAAAGCGGATTGCGGTTCATTAATGTTGCGCGCAACCAGTGCTGCGGTGAACCATGTCCGATGCGCCCAAGACCTCTGGCATGACCCGGCTGCGGAATTACTTCCTGACAGGCTTTGTCGTCTGCGCGCCGCTGGCGATCACCGCTTACATCGCCTGGTCCTTCATCGGCTGGGTCGATTCGTGGGTGAAACCCTATATTCCGGCGCGCTACAACCCCGATAGCTATCTGCCGGCGCCGGTTCCGGGATTCGGCCTGATCGTCGCCTTGATCCTGATCACCCTGATCGGTTTCCTGACCGCCAATATCGTCGGCCGCGCTATCGTCTTGTTCGGCGAACGGCTGCTCGGCCGCATGCCGCTGGTGCGCGGCATCTACGGCTCGCTGAAGCAGATCTTCGAGACTGTGCTGTCGAACAAAGGCGACATGTTTCGCCAGGTCGGGCTGGTCGAATATCCGCGCAAGGGCGTCTGGTCGCTGGTCTTCGTCGCCAGCGACAAGGAAACCGAGATCAACCAGAAGCTCGACCAGGAAGGTGATCCGCTGATCGCGGTATTCATGCCGTGCGCGCCCAACCCGACCACCGGCTTTCTCATGTATGTGCCGAAATCCGATATCGTGCTGCTCGACATGACGGTCGAGGACGGCGCCAAGCTGATCGTTTCGGCAGGCCTGGTGGCGCCGGCGGTCAAGACGAAAATGGTGACGTTGAACGGCAAACCGATCGGCGTTCAGATCGCCAATCCGCCGGTGGATGCCGGGCCTCAGCCGGCGCGCAAGAGCCGCACCGCCTCGTCGCGGCCGAACAAATAAAGCAGCATGCGAAGGGCGGCGCCGCGTTCGGATTGCAGTTCCGGATCGCGCGACAGGATCAGCCGCGCGTCGTCGCGGGCGGCCTCCAGCAGGTCGGCATGCGCCTCGATGCGCGCCACCTGGAAGCCCGGCGTGCCGGACTGTCGGGTGCCGAGCAACTCGCCTTCGCCGCGCAGCTTCAGGTCCTCCTCGGCGATGCGGAATCCGTCCTCGGTCTCGCGCATCACCGACAGCCGGCGCGTTGCCGTCTCGCCGAGCGGATCCTTGTAGAGCAGCACGCAGGAGGATGGTTTTTCGCCGCGACCGACCCGGCCGCGCAATTGGTGCAACTGGGCGAGGCCAAAGCGCTCGGCATGCTCGATGACCATGATCGTCGCATCCGGCACATCGACGCCAACCTCGATGACCGTGGTGGCGATCAGGATGCGTGTCTCGCCGGCCTTGAAGGCGCGCATCGCTTCGTCCTTTTCGGCGCCCTTCATGCGACCGTGCACCAGGCCGATCCGGTCGCCGAACAGCGGCTTCAGCGAGGCAAAACGGTCCTCCGCCGACATCAGCTTGATCTCTTCGGATTCCTCGACCAGCGGGCAGATCCAGTAGATCTTCTGGCCGTCGGCGACGGCGTCGCGCATGCGGCCGACCAGTTCGTCGAGCCGCTCGAGCGGCAGGGTGACGGTGCGGATCGGCTGGCGACCGGCCGGTTTTTCGGTCAGCTTCGACACGTCCATGTCGCCGAAAGCGGTCAACACCAGCGTGCGCGGGATCGGCGTCGCCGTCATCACCAGCATGTCGGGGGCATCGCCCTTGGCGGTGATGGCAAGCCGCTGGTGGACGCCAAAGCGGTGCTGCTCGTCGATGACGGCGAGGACGAGGTCGTGGAAGGTCACCGTTTCCTGGAACAGGGCGTGGGTGCCGACGACGATGTCGATCTCGCCATTGGCCAGACCGGCCAGCGTCTCGGTGCGCTCGCGGCCCTTTTCGCGGCCGGTGAGGATGGCAACGCGCAGGCCGGCTTGTTCCGCCAAAGGTGCAATCGTCGCAAGATGCTGGCGCGCCAGGATTTCGGTCGGCGCCATCAACGCCGCCTGGCCGCCGGCCTCGACGGCTCGCGCCATGGCGAGTAGCGCGACCACCGTCTTGCCGGAGCCGACATCTCCCTGCAAAAGCCGCAGCATGCGTTCGGGATCGGCCAGATCGGCGTTGATTTCGGCCAACGCGAATTCCTGGCTGGGAGTCAGCGAATAGGAAAGGGCGGCG
>NZ_RZSX01000676.1:0-3602 GCF_004023105.1 Mesorhizobium sp. M5C.F.Ca.IN.020.32.2.1
GGGCCGGATCGAAAGCGTTGAGCGTCGGGCCGAACACGGTGTTGTAGGTGTTGGAACCAAGGCCGAATTCGGGAACGTTGGTCTTGCCGATGATGATGGCGCCGGCCTTGCGGACGCGTTCGACGAAGAAATCGTCTTCCTGCGGCACGAAATCGGCGAAGATCGGCGAGCCGAAGCTGGTTCTGAGGCCCTTGGTCTGCGCGAGATCCTTTATCGCGATCGGCAGGCCGAACAGCGATCCGGCATCTCCTCCTCGCGCCAGATGGCTGTCCGCCCTGTCGGCCTCGCGCAGGATGTCGCCGCGCTCGCGCAGCGAGACGATGGCGTTGACCAGCGGGTTCACTTCGTCGACTCGATCGAGGAATGCCGCCACCACCTCGCGCACCGACAACTGCCGGCGCCGGATCGCGTCGGCAAGATCCACGGCGGACAGGCGGCAGATATCGCCGGCGGGCGGCACGGCATGTTTTGTGGCCGGACGCATGGCTCTTACCTAGCTGGCGGATTTTGTAGTGCCGCGTCGACTTCCTTCGCCAGCGGTATCGCCGGCTGGGCGCCGGGTTTCAGGCAAGCCAGCGAACCAGCGGCTGCGGCACGGGCGAGCGCCTGATCGAGCGGCAGGCCGGATGACAGCCCGGCGGCGAAGTAGCCGCAAAACGTGTCGCCGGCGCCGACCGTGTCGACAGGGGTGATCTTCAGCGCCGGAACCATTAGAAGATCGGCTGGCGTGGCAGCCAGAACGCCGTCACCGCCGAGCGTGACGACGATTGTGCGGCCGGTCTTCCCGGCGTAATCGCGCATCCGCGCCGGGCGATCACGGCCGCTCAGCGACAGCGCCTCGCCATAGAGGTCGAATTCGGTTTCATTGGCGACGACATAGTCGGCCTTGCCGAGGAAGGCGGCCGCCTCGCCACGGAATGGTGCCGTGTTAAGCACGGTGACGGTGCCTGCCGCCCGTGCGACGTCCAGTGCTGCTTCGACAGTCTGAAGCGGGATCTCCTGCTGCAACAGCACGACATCGCCCTTTTTCATGAAAGCCTTGGAAAGGTCGCCTGTCACGACCGAATCATTGGCGCCGGGCACCACGGCAATCACGTTCTCGCCGTCGTCGGCGACCATGATCAATGCCGTGCCGGTCGAGGCGAAGGTCTCGCCGACACCGGACAGGTCGATCTTGCCGTCCCGCAGCAGCGCCAGCGCTTCAGTGGCGAAGGTGTCCTTGCCGACCGCGCCGACCATGCGCACTTTGGCGCCGGCGCGCGCCGCGGCCAGCGCCTGGTTGGCGCCCTTGCCGCCGGGTGCGGTGGTGAAGCCGGAGCCCCGAACCGTCTCGCCCGGTGCGGGCAAGCGGTCGACATTGGCGATTAGATCGAGGTTGATCGAGCCGATAACGATTATCAAGTGGTGCCTCCCTGCTGACGCATCGTGCTTTCCGAAAATCGGAGTCGATTTTTGGAAAGCACGATGCGTAGAAAGTGTTAGAGCGTACTTTCCGAATGGACGCACGTCGCTCTAATTGCGCGGGAAGCTACTCCGTAAGGCCGCTGCTTGCCAGACCGCGCGACATGAACTCGCGCGCTGGCGCCCGAATCTATGGGCGTTTCATCAAGAACCAACCTGTCCCGCTTCCCAGCCAAGGATGGCGCGTTTGCGGGTCAGGCCCCAGTGGTAGCCGGTGAGCGCGCCTGATTTGCCGAGAGCCCGGTGGCACGGCACCACGAAGGACATCGGATTGGCGCCGACCGCGGCACCCACCGCCCGGCTGGCACTCGGTGCGCCGATGCGGGCGGCGATCGAGGAATAGGTGCAGGCCTTGCCCATCGGAATGCGCAGCAGAGCCTCCCAGACGCGGACCTGAAAGTCGGTGCCGATCAAGACGACGCGCAGCGGCTGGTCGGCGCGCCAAAGTGCCGGGTCGAAGATGCGTGCGCCATAGGGCGCCGTCGCGGCCATGTCCTCGACATAGGTTGCGTTCGGCCAGCGGGCGGACATGTCGGCAAAGGCCGCGCGCTCGCCGCCGGCATCGCTGAAGGCGAGGCCGGCAAGCCCACGGTCGGTGACCATGATCAGGGCAATGCCGAAGGGCGAGATGTGGTAGCCGTATCGGATCGTCAGCCCGGCGCCGCGGGTCTTGTAGTCACCCGGCGACATCGCCTCGTGAGTGACGAAAAGGTCGTGCAACCGGCCGGGGCCTGACATGCCGACCTCGAAAGAGGTCTCGAGCAGCGGCATGCCGGAATCGAGCAGTTTGCGCGCGTGGTCTAGCGTGACAGCCTGGAGGAAGGCCTTGGGCGACAGGCCGGCCCAGCGGGTGAAGAGCTTCTGCAGGCCGGTCGGCGTCTCGCCGACTTCCTCGGCCAGTATTTCGAGCGACGGCTGGTCACGGTAGTCAAGGCTGATCTTCTCGATCGCGCGCCGAACAACTTCGTAGTCACCGCCTTCGGGTGTGATGTCTTTCTGAAGGACTGCTGTCCTCTTGAGAGGCATTTGGGCGTTCATGGGACTATCTCCTTGGCCGTGAATATCGGCCTTCGCGGCGCCGATCGCCACCCGAAACTTGCCTTCTTGCCGCTCTTCCCCAGATGGAATTGGCTTCGGGAACGAGCCGATGATGGCTGGCTAAAAGGTGCATCTCCCCAAGGAGAAGGAGACGCTGCTAATCACCGTCTTGACAAGGCACTGGAGACGGCCTCAATCGCTGCTGAAAGACCATTTCGCGGACGAGGCGGTCTGCTCAGCGCGCTTTCGCGGTCGCCAAGGCGCGCGAAAAGGCTGACGCAAAGCTCTCGCGGTCGTCGGGATTGAGGAAACCGCCGATCGGCACATTCTGCCCTTGTGCTTCTACCGCCATCCTGGTGATGCCGATCTCGGCGTGGCGGGCGACCGAAAAACGCGCCCAGAACGGATTGAAGCGATGCGCTTCCGATTTGCCTGACGGCGCGGTCTTGCGGATGTCGAGGCTGGTGCGCGAGACTGACACTTCCTCGCGGGCGCGGGCGGCACGATAATTGGCGCGAAAGGCGATGTAGACGGCAATCACGTCGAAACCGAGGAAGCCGAACACCGGCCAGGCACCGCGCGACAGGAAAAACGCTCCGGTCACCAGCGAGCCGAACAGCAGAGCGCCCATCAGGATGGCAAAGCCGGTTTTGCCCAGCGACCGATGCGGTATCAGCAACGCCTGGAAGAATGGCTCGTCGGCCTCAAATGAGGCGTTTGTGTCGCTCATGACGGGATATTATAGGAAGGGAATGACGAGCCCCAAGCCCAAAAATTCCTCTACACCCAAAAATGAACCGCTCCCCGGCCGACGCGACGGCGCGAACGCCAAACCGCGTGCCCGGCCGGTGCGGTCCTCCTACAGCCCGGCCGAGGTGCACGAGATTTTCCGACGCTTTTCCGTTCAGCGGCCCGAGCCGAAGGGCGAGCTCGAACATGTCAACGCCTTCACGCTGCTGGTGGCGGTGGTGCTTTCGGCACAGGCGACCGATGTCGGCGTCAACAAAGCAACGCGGGCGCTGTTCAAGGTCGCCGACACGCCGCAAAAGATGCTGGCGCTCGGCGAGGCCAAGGTCGGCGAGTATATCCGCACCGTCGGGCTT
>NZ_RZSX01000677.1:0-3599 GCF_004023105.1 Mesorhizobium sp. M5C.F.Ca.IN.020.32.2.1
GCCCTGGCCATGCCAGGCCCTTATGAGCGGCACCGCCTGCTGGCGCTGGAACTGGCGGAAGGCGCGCTCGCCGAGGCGCGGGGCACGCTGAGGGCGGCAGGGCGCAAGCTGAAGGCACAACGGCTGCCGCTCGCTGCCTGACGGATCGGAAACAAGCCGCCGTCCATCGGGCGGCGGCTTGTTTTCATCCCGAATTGGTTGGATCAGCCGATCAGCTGGCTCAGTGCCATGGCGACGCTCATGTCGCCTTCGACCTTTATCTTGCCGGACATGAACGCCATGGTCGGGTTGAGATCGCCTGCTATCAGCGACTCCAGATCGTCGAGCGAAAGCTTTATGGTGCAGTCGGCCGGCGCGTCGGTGGTCGAGACATCAGCGCCGTCGATGACGATGACACCGTCGCTGCCGGTGTCGAATTTCACGGAACGATCGAACCCGGCACTCGCCACGCGCGCGCTGATCTTGTCGGCAATTTCCTGAACGCCCATGGCCGTTCTCCTCGTCTCGTTGCGTTTGTCGCAGGTCGGCACTTCGATGTGGCCAAAGTCGCCGTCTTGCGTAGTTCGCGATCACGGTCGCTGGCGCATATAGCTTTGGGTTGACGTTTACGTCAACGCAGTTCCCCGAGATGAAGATGGTTTTATCGCCGCAGTGAAGCTGCTCCGCGAGATCTGTCGGGCGAAGGTCAGGGCGCGCCCAGCCGCCCGCCTGTCACGTCGTGCCTGTAACTCTGGCGGAGGTTCCTTCGGTGGGTTGTTTCCAAAGCCGGCGGCAATCGGGGCAGTTACACGGTTTACGTCATTCAAACAGACGAGGACAGTGGCCAAGCCTGTCCCTAGCGTGGACTCGGCCTCATGCGCTCAGGGTGGTGTAAACGGGACCATGACAGCAGATTCAAGAGCGGTCATCTCACGGCGACCGCGTCAGGGGAGGTTGGATGAACCCGTATCTGGCAGGCGAGGATCAAGACCCCATGATGGCGCTACAAAAGGGGGATGTTCAGTCATGAGAATCAAAAGTCTGATCAAGCGTGCCGAGAAGGTGGACAGAGCGTTCAAGGAGCTCGAAGCCGATTTGGCGAATGCGTTCGATGAGTGTCTCAAGCTAGACGACCAATCGCCGTTGAATGACGTCCCGGATGAGAATCTCGCGGCAAAGAATGACAACTCTCAGCCTGAGGACGATGCGGACACTCCCGAGATCGCATTACGGCTGACTTCCCACGCACAAACCCGACTGGCTGCGTTAAATGCCGTTGATGGGCTCTTTGACGATGCGCGGGAGTATCTGGAGGAGATCAACACGAAACTGTCGGAGATCGCGACCTCGCATCATCTGACAGGCGAATTCCTGAAGCTGCTTCACGGGGACATTCTTCGCGCCAACGAACTGGAACTGGCAAATGTCAGCCTGACCACGCAGCAAAGAGTGCTGTCGGAGCAGCTCCACGACGCGACCAAAAAGCAGCGCGAGCGTCAAAGTGCTGTCGAGGCCCTGCAGCAGCGCGAGACAAGCCTGGTCGAGGACAAGGAGGCACTTCGCGGTGCGCTGGCTGCAGCAAGGCTGGAACTCGTTGTGGCAGGCAATGCGAGCGCAGAACGCGAAGCGGAGTTCGGCGATCTCGTCAAAACGCTTTCGGCCAGAACGGCCGAGGCCAACAGATGCGCACGCGAGAACGACATCCTAAGGGAAAAGCATGTCAGCCTGTCGATCGATCTCGACAAGGCGCTGAAACGGGAAGCTGAGGCGCGGCACAGGCTGGATGAACTCTCGACAATTCATGCCAGTGATGCGACGCGACTTTCGGAACTGCTGGCTGCGCTTGGCAAGAGCGAGAAAGAGGAGATGCGGCTGCAGAAATCGCTCGATATCGCGCAAGCGAAGCTGTCGGAAATGACGGAAGCGGCCCGTATCATGGAAAGTGACAGGGAAGCCGAGCGTGCGCGTAGTTTCACGGAGATCGGCGGCCTGCGTTCTGAAATTCGCAACCTCCAATCACGATTGGAAATTGCCTCGAACGAGAACAGTCAAGCCGCCAGCGAAATCGCCAATCTCAAGGCTCAATGGAGCGACGCTGTGGCCGAAAAGCAAATTGCGGAGGAAAGGTTGTCCGCTCTCAGAAAGGAGAACGAAAACGACAAGATACACCTTTCGACGGTGAGCGCGAATTTTTCGCAGCTTTCCCTGCAGCAGGCATCCGAACAGATACAGCTCGATGTCCAGAGGCAGGAATGCGAGGATCTGCGAGCCGAAGTCGCGTTGCTCGATGCTCGGGTCAAGGAACTGTTGCCCTATGAGCGTCTCCACAAGGCCACAAACGCCAGACCGCATGAGAACGGCGTGGTCGAGATCACCGGTGTCGTGGCGGAGAAGGCTCGGGCCACAAGCAGGCGGCGCGTCCGTACGAGCCTGCGCGCTGCATCCTAAGGCGCGGGTGGGCCGCGCCGATTAGGGTACGTGTGAGCCATCAGCTTAGAGCGTCATGTGCTCATCCAACTGGACACACCGGCACGGCCTAATGCTCGATCGGTCCTTTCGGCATGACGATCGCCGTGCCGGCGGTTGTCGGACGCTCGATCATGCGGCGGACGCGCGGCGGCTCGTCGCCGCTGTGCAGTGCCCGTACGCGCTCGCCGACAACGGCGTCGGCATGGGTGGCCCGCTTGTTGTGGCGGATGTATTCGAGCCATGTCGGCGTGTGGTAGTGCTCGATCCATATTGCGGGATTTTCGAGATCGCGCGCCAGCGTCCAGTTGCGGGCGCCGTCACGGCGGCGGATGCGGCCGCGTTCGGCCATGGTGGCCAGGAATTCCGGCACGTCCTCCTCGCGGATGATGTATTCGATCATGATGGCGATGGGGCCGCTGCGCAGTTTTAGGTCGAGCGCAAGATGCGGCTCCTTGAAACGGTTGGTAGGGTCGAGATTGAGTACTGCCTGCTGCGGCAAAGGCAGCAAGAGGCCGATCGCGCCGCCCGTTAGCATCGCGACGGCAGCCCCGATCAGCGCGAATTCGGCGCCATGCGCATCGGCGACGACACCCCAAATCCAGCTGCCGAGCGCGATGCCGCCGAAGGTCGCCGTCTGATAGACCGAGAGCACCCGGCCGACCACCCAGCGCGGCGTCGACATCTGCACCGTGACGTTGAAATGCGACAGCGCGATCACCCAGCAGGCGCCGCCGATGAGCAGCCCGAGCGACGTCTGCCAGGCGTGGTCGCTGACGGCGGCGTTGAAGGCGCAAAGCGCGAAGCCGACGAATGCCATGCGCACCATCGTCTCGCTGGACAGGATCTGCCTCAGCCGGACGCTGATCAGCGCGCCGCCGACGGCACCGATACCGAACGCACCGAGCATGATGCCGTAGGTCAAGGCATCGCCCTTGACGACATCGCGCGCCACCAGCGGCAGCAGCGCCAGAACCGCGCCGGCGCTGAAGCCGAAAGCCGCACCCCTGACCAGCACCTTGCCGATATTGGGCGACATGGCGACGTAGCGCAGGCCGGCGCCCATCGCCGCCCCCAGCGTCTCGCGCGGCAGTGTCGAGGCTGGCAGGTCCGGCTTCCAGCGGGCAAGCACGATGAGGAGCCCGACATAGCTT
>NZ_RZSX01000678.1:0-3598 GCF_004023105.1 Mesorhizobium sp. M5C.F.Ca.IN.020.32.2.1
CCAATAGGCGTAGACGCCAGTGGCTCCTTCAATGCCTCGCCAACAACGCCGGCCTCTTCCCATGCTTCGGCGACTGCTGTCTTCCTTCCGCTTATGCCGTTCATCGGCCAGCCTTTCGGCACGATGAAGCGGTTGGTCGTCTTGGAGGTGATCAGCATCACCTCTACGTGCCGTGGCCGTCAAGCCGGAACGGAACTGCCGCAACCTGCCTGATCGGTTTACCCTTCTTCGCCCCTCGGTTTCCTTGACCTTCAAATCGTGAATCTCATTGAGGTCGCGCCTGACGTAACTTCGACGGTCCATTGCGGGAGGACCTATGGGCAGCCCTGTTCCGGCCGCTACCGACTCGATTTGCAAATCGGCAGAAAAGCTCCCAATCTGGTTGTCGCCGCAGCATAGCTTGATGCTTGTTAGACGGCGAAACAATGGGAGGAAATTCGCACATGAACAAGACCTATGTCCGTCTGGCGGCAACGGCTGTAATGCTCGTCTCTGCCGCCACCTCGGCTTACGCCGACAGCCTCACCCTCTATTGCGCCGCCGAGGAGGCCTGGTGCCAGCAGATCAAGACTACCTTCGAGGAAAAGACCGGCATCACCGTCGACATGACCCGCAAGAGCTCCGGCGAGACATACGCCCAGTTGCGCGCCGAAGCCGGAAACCCGAAGGGCGACGTCTGGTGGGGCGGAACCGGCGATCCTCATCTCCAGGCCGCCGAAGAAGGACTGACTGTGGAATATACGTCCCCAATGCGGGGCGAACTGCACGACTGGGCGATCAAGCAGGCGCAAGCCGCCAACAACAAGACGATCGGCGTCTACTCCGGTGCGCTCGGCTTCGGTTACAACAAGGATCTGTTGGCCAAGAGCAATCTGCCGGAGCCGAAATGCTGGGCCGATCTGACCAAGCCGGAATACAAGGGCCACATCCAGATGGCCAACCCGAACTCATCGGGCACCGCCTATACGATGCTCGCCACGATAGTTCAGCTCATGGGGGAGGAAAAGGGTTTTGAATACCTGAAGGCCCTCCACGCCAACATCAACCAGTACACCAAGTCGGGCTCCGCTCCGATTAAGGCCGCGGGTCTTGGCGAAACGACCATCGGCATCGTTTTCATGCATGACGCGGTGACGCAGACGGCAGCCGGCTTCCCGATCGTCACGGTGGCGCCGTGCGAAGGCACCGGCTATGAGATCGGCTCGATGTCGCTGATCAAGGGCGCCCGCAACCCGGAAGCAGCAAGGCAGTTCTACGACTGGGCGCTGACCGCCGAGATGCAGTCGAAGGCGAAGGACGTGAAGTCGTTCCAGTTGCCCTCGAATAAGAACGCCACCGCGTCCGACCTGTCGCCCGACCTGTCGACCATCAAGCTCATCGACTACGACTTCAAGAAGTATGGATCGAGCGCCGAGCGCAAGCGCCTGCTGCAGAAGTGGGATACGGAGGTCTCGACCCTGCCGCAGTAATCATGCGCGTCCGCACTGCCACGAGCGCGCTTCACCCGACCGTCGTCCTGTGGACGGCGGTCGGATTGGTCGGCTATGCGCTGCTGCCTTGGTATGGGCTGGAAAGCAACTTCTTCACCTTGTCCTGGCTGTTGGACGGCTATCCGCATGACGATGACGTCGCGCCGGCGCTTTTCCTTGTGCTGCAAGGCGAGAAACTCTGGCTTGCACCCCTCGGGCCGCTGCTTCTCGCGCCGCTCCTGCTATGGGGGCGCAGGAAGTCCGACCCTTTCTTTGGGAATTTGCTAATCGTCGTCGGCGCGACCGGCGTCGCCTACTTCCTGCTTCAAGGTTTCGGCATTGGTCTGCGTGGTTTCCAGTGGCAATGGCTGACCTGGCTCGTTGGCGAGCTCGACGACCGCCAGTTCGGCATGGGCTGGGGAGCACTGCTCGTAAGCAGCGCGTTCCTGTTCCTGTTCACCCTAGGGCTTGCGGCGCGCGGCGCGGTGGCCGGCGACGAGTTCGTCGTCGGCTCGATCGGCTTCGTCGTCGCCGTGGTCACCGTCTTCATCTTCATGCCGATCGGTCAAATGCTGGGGAGCGCACTGCTCACACAAGAGGGCGACTATTCGCTTCCCATCTTTCTCGCAAAACTCTCCAGCGACCGGCTCTGGAATCTCGGCTGCCTTTTCGGCGGTCCGCGCTGCGGCGTCGCCTGGAATTCGCTGTTTCTCGCCATTCTGGTCGGCGTGATGACCACCGCACTCGGCCTGGTCTTTGCCCTGGTAGTGACGCGTACTGGCTTTCGCTACGGCGCGCTGTTGCGCGCGCTGACCGTGCTGCCGATCATCACACCACCTTTCGTCATCGGCCTCGCCATCATTCTTCTGTTCGGCCTCTCGGGCGCCATCAACCTGGGTTTCGCCGAGCTAATCGGCGTCCGTCCGACACGATGGATCTATGGACTGCCTGGCTTGCTCATGGCCCAGATGCTCGCCTTCACGCCGATCGCTTTTCTGGTGATGATCGGAGTGGTCGAGGGCGTCAGCCCCTCCATGGAGGAGGCCGCCCAGACCCTGCGCGCCAATCGCTGGCAGACCTTCATCACCGTGTCTCTACCTTTGATGCGGCCGGGTCTAGCCAACGCCTTTCTGCTCGGCTTTATCGAGAGCATGGCTGACTTCGGCAATCCGCTGGTGCTCGGCGGCAATTTCGACGTTCTGTCCACCGAGATCTTCTTCGCGATTGTCGGCGCACAATACGATCAGGCGCAGGCGGCAATCCTCGCCCTCGTACTCCTGTTCTTTACCCTTGGGGCTTTCTACGCCCAGCGATTCTGGCTCGGCAAAAAGTCCTACACGACCGTTTCCGGAAAAGGCGACGCCGGCGTCCACCCGCTTCTGCCGGCAACATTCCGCAACCTCGTCGTCGCGGTAGCCACTGTCTGGACGCTTTTTACCTTGCTCATTTATGCGACGATCTTCTACGGCAGCTTCGTCAAGCTGTGGGGCGTCGATTTCTCTCTGACCTTTCACCACTACGTGAAGGCGTTTTCCATCGGGTGGAACGAGTTCGGCGTCCACTGGCGCGGCTCGGCCTGGAGTTCGTTCTGGACGACCATGGAAATAGCGTTGATCTCCGCGCCGCTGACCGCGGCTATCGGACTCTTGACCGCCTATTTGCTGGTCCGCCAGAATTTTGCCGGCAAAGAAGCTTTCGAATTCGCGACGATGCTGTCCTTCGCCATTCCCGGCACTGTGATCGGCGTGTCCTATGTGATCGCGTTCAACGTGCCGCCGATCGAGCTCACCGGCACCGGCATTATCCTGGTGCTCTCCTTCATCTTCCGCAACATGCCGGTCGGGGTTCGCGCGGGTATCGCGTCGATGTCGCAGATCGACCGCAGCCTTGACGAGTCCTCCCTGACTCTCGGCGCTAACTCCTGGCAAACCTTCCGCAAGGTGGTGCTGCCACTGCTGCGGCCGGCCATCCTCGCGGCGCTGGTTTATTCCTTCGTTCGCGCCATGACCGCCATCAGCGCCATTATCTTTCTGGTCAGCGCCCAGTACGACATGTCGACCAGCTACATCGTCGGCCGCGTCGAGAATAACGAATATGGCATCGCCATCGCTTATTCCGCAGTCCTGATC
>NZ_RZSX01000679.1:0-3539 GCF_004023105.1 Mesorhizobium sp. M5C.F.Ca.IN.020.32.2.1
CAATGGCTGTTCTTCAAGTCGGGTCTCGGCGCAACCAACCATTTCGAGGCGGCCGCCTTCGTGCGCTCGCGCGCCGGCGTCGACTATCCCGATATCCAGTATCATTTCATCCCGGCGGCGGTCCGCTACGACGGCAGGGCGGCGGCGAAGGCGCACGGTTTCCAGGCGCATGTCGGGCCAATGCGATCGAAGTCGCGCGGTTCTGTCACGCTGCGCTCGCCAGATCCCAAGTCGAAGCCGGTGATCCGCTTCAACTACATGTCGCATCCGGACGACTGGACCGAGTTCCGCCACTGCATCCGGCTGACGCGCGAGATCTTCGGCCAGTCGGCATTCGACCCTTATCGCGGCAAGGAGATCTCGCCGGGCTCGCACGTTCAGTCAGACGACGATCTCGACGCCTTTATCCGCGATCACGCCGAAAGCGCCTATCACCCTTGCGGCACCTGCAAGATGGGCCGCAAGGATGATCCGATGAGCGTCGTCGATCCGGAATGCCGTGTCATCGGCGTCGAGGCGCTGCGGGTCGCCGATTCCTCGATCTTCCCGCGCGTCACCAACGGCAATCTCAACGCACCGTCAATCATGACCGGCGAGAAGGCCGCCGACCACATTCTTGGCCGCACGCCGCAGGCGCCGTCCAACCAGGAACCATGGATCAATCCGCGCTGGCAGGTGTCGGATAGATAGGCGATGATCCGGCGGACTGTCTGCCCGCCGGCCCCCGACGAAAGACAATTTGGAGAAACTCTCATGCGCGCCCAGCCAAAGGCATCGCACTATGTCAACGGACGCTACATCGACGACGAGCAAGGTGTGCCGCTGCCGGTGATCTATCCGGCAACCGGCGAGACCATCGCGATGCTGCGTTCGGCGACGCCGAACGTGCTGGAACTCGCGATCGAAGCAGCGCGTGCAGCACAACCGGCCTGGGCGCGGCTGAAGCCGGTCGAGCGCGGGCGCATCCTGCGCCGCGCTGCCGACATATTGCGTGCGCGCAACGCCGACCTGGCGCGCATCGAGACGCTGGATACCGGTAAGGCAATCCAGGAGACTCTGGTGGCGGATGCGCCATCGGCAGCCGACTGCCTGGAATATTTCGGCGGCGCGGTCGCTGCTTATAATGGCGAGTCCTTCGATCTCGGCGGACCCTTTGCCTATACAAGGCGCGAGGCCCTCGGCGTCTGCGTCGGTATCGGCGCCTGGAACTACCCGATCCAGATCGCCGGCTGGAAATCGGCACCCGCGCTCGCCATGGGCAACGCCATGGTGTTCAAGCCGTCGGAGAACACGCCGCTGTCGGCGCTGGCGCTCGCCGAAATCTATACCGAAGCTGGGCTGCCCGACGGGCTGTTCAATGTCGTGCAAGGCTACGGCGATGTCGGCGCCGGCCTCGTCGGGCACGATGTCGTCGCCAAGGTCTCGGTGACCGGTTCGGTGCCGACCGGCCGCAAGGTGCTGTCGCTCGCCGGTTCGAAGATGAAGCATGCCACCATGGAGCTCGGCGGCAAGTCGCCGCTGATAGTCTTCGATGACGCCGATCTCGAAAACGCCATTGGCGGCGCCATGCTCGGCAATTTCTATTCGACCGGCCAGATCTGCTCCAACGGCACGCGGGTCTTCGTGCAGAAGGGTATCCACGACCGTTTCGTCGAACGGCTAGTCGAGCGGACCAAGAAGATCCGTATCGGTGATCCGCTCGACCAGGAGACGCAGATGGGGCCGCTTGTCTCCAAGGACCAGCATGAAAAGGTCATCGGCTATATCGAAGCCGGCAAGCAGGATGGCGCCGTGCTCGCCTGCGGCGGCAACGTGCCCTCGCTGCAGGGTTTCCAAGGCGGCTTCTTCGTCGAGCCGACGGTCTTCACCGGCGTCACCGACACGATGCGCATCGCCCGCGAGGAGATTTTCGGGCCTGTGATGAGCGTGCTGAAATTCGACGATGAGGACGAGGTGATCGATCGCGCCAACGACACCGAATTCGGCCTTGCCGCCGGCGTGTTCACGCGCGACTTGCGACGCGCCCACCGCGTCATCGCCGAGCTGCAGGCTGGCACCTGCTGGATCAACGCCTACAATCTGACCCCCGTCGAGATCCCGTTCGGCGGCTTCAAGCAGTCCGGTATCGGCCGCGAAAATTCGCTGGCGGCGCTGGCGCTCTATTCGCAGTTGAAGTCGGTCTATGTCGAGATCGGCGATGTGGCGAGCCCGTATTGAGGCTCGCGGCTACTGCTGGTCAGCCGCTGTATTTGCCCGACTGGAAATCCGGTCGGATGCAAGCACGATGAATGCCTTGACGAGGGGCGAGAGATGCCGGCTGCTCGGATATAGAACATGCAGCCCGCCGACCGGCGTCGTGTAGTCCCGGAGAACGCGGCTCAGCCGCCCTCCATTGATGAGGGGCTCGGCGATGCTGTGCGGCAATTGGGCGATGCCGAAGCCTGCGAGCGTGGCCGCAACGACCGCCTGCATTTCATTAGCGGCGAAGCGCCCGGCCACCGTGACCGTTTCCTGACCGTGTGGCCCGTCCAGCACCCAATGGGTGCCCGAGGTCGAAGGGCCTGCGATGACGCACTGGTGGTGTGCGAGATCCGCCAGGCATTCCGGCATCCCGCGCCTTGCGAGATAGTCCGGGCTGGCGCAGAGCAGCCTGTGCGTGGAGCCGAGCTTGCGGGCGATCAGCGTCGAATCCTGAAGAACCCCGGTGCGGAAAGCGAGGTCTATGCCGTCCTCGACCAGGTTGAGCTTGTCGTCAGTCAGGCGAAGTTCGACTTTGGTCTTCGGATACATTGCCAGAAAGTCGACCACAGCAGCTGTGAGGAAATGACCCCCGAAGCCAACGGGCGCCGAGATGCGAATTGTGCCCGATGGCTCCGCCCTCGCTTCCGCGAGGCGCAGATTTGCTTCCTCGATCGTCCGCAGGGCCTGGCTGCTCTGCTCGTAATAGAGACGCCCGGCATCCGTCACGTTGAGGCTGCGCGTCGTGCGCTGCAGCAGGCGAACCCCAACCTCACGCTCGAGCGCGGCAACGCGTCGACTGACCGTCGTCTTGGGCATGGCAAGCAGCCGCGCAGCAGCGGTGAAGCTGCCAGCTTCGACGACGCGAGCGAACACCACGATATCATTAAGATCGAGCATTGTATCCTTGCATGGCACAAAGTTTTCCAATTGTAGGCAATTATGCATCAATGTGACAAACCCTAATTTTGCTCCATCGGAAAAAGAAGGAGCAAACACATGACCACCAAACGAAGCGTTCTGGTGACCGGTGCCACAGGCCAGCAAGGCGGCGCAGTTGCGCGTGCCTTGCTGTCGAGTGGGCACCGCGTCAAGGCACTAACGCGCAGGCCGGACAGCGATGCTGCGCGGCAATTGGCGTCGGCAGGCGTCGAGATCGTGGCCAGCGATCTTGGCGATACGGCCTCCGTTGTGCAGGCAGCAAAAGACGTCGATACCACGTTCCTGATGGGCAACAGCTACGAGGCTGGCATAGCACAGGAAACCCGCCAGGGGATCCTTGCCGCCGACGCGGCGAAGGC
>NZ_RZSX01000067.1:0-12879 GCF_004023105.1 Mesorhizobium sp. M5C.F.Ca.IN.020.32.2.1
CGGTTTAGCCAAATCGCGGGAGGATCGGCTGCTTGTCAAAACCGTGATCGATCTTGGTCGGACGCTCGGGATCGAGGTCATGGCCGAGGGCGTCGAGACAGAGGCGGATCGGCAAACTCTGCACAAGCTTGGCTGCAAAACCGCTCAGGGCTTCCTGTTCTCCAAGGCGGTGCCACTCAGCCAAGCGCTTGGTTTGGCAGTTAAAGAGCGCCAGGAGTTGTGACCGGCATCCGCCATTCGCTCACGCGCGCCACCTCGCCGGGTTCAGCGGTATCCTGCAAGTGGATGGCTACTCGGCCTATACCAACCTGGTCAAGGCACGGGACAAAGCCGGCAGCAATGAAACAATCCGGCTCGCCGGGTGCTGGGCTCACCTGCGGCGCAAATTCTACGACCTGCACATCAGCGGGATCTCGCAGGGCCGCGACGGGTTCGATCACCGCCATGACCGAATTGTGGAAGGTCGAGACAAGGTTCGTGGCAAGGATGCTGGAAGCCGCGCCGCGCTGCGTCAGGAAAAGTCCGTGGCCATTGTCGCGAGCCCCTTCGATCTATGGGAAGCGGAACTGGGCAAGGTCTCGGGGAAATCCAAAACCGCCTTGCGGGGCTGACCTTCCATCTGGTCCGTGGTTAGCTGATAGGCGGTTTATTTGTCGTGCAACGTGCTCTTTCAGCCTAAGCTGCTCCACGCGTGGGGTACCAAATGTCAGACTTTCACCACTAGGAAATCGCGAACGGGCGCGGCGCTTACTGGCCGCATTGCCGCAAAATAGCGTCGGAAGGTGGGATCGGCGTGACGTTGTTACTCAGAGTGAGTGGTCCCGAGAGTTGAGGGCAGAATCGAAATTCGCGTGTTCCTATAGCGCATCTCCGATCGGGGGCCATCGCCACGAGCAGCAGATGAGGCAATGCGAAGCTTGGTCGATCGACAGAGTGATGCGGCACGACATCCATTTCCTACCAGCCCATTCCCCCCGATACAGCCGCGCGTCTACTCGAACCTAGAGCTGTCGAGCATGAGCAAACACCGTCCTTGTTGTGTTCTGAGAACTCCAGCTTTACCTCGCCGAATGGCAGCTCGCAAATGATGCAATCAAAAGTGTGCATACCGCGGCAGCGACCACATTGTTTCAGTCTTTTCAACAGCGTAAGAATCTGACGGTATTTTTGACGGTACTCACTGGTTGTGTGACTTAAATTAAGTAATTGAAACAATCAGGTACGGCCTTAATTGATGATTGAATGGGAGTGAGGGGAACGGCGATGATAGGCGGCTCTAGCGTAGTATTTCGCAGAAAATACAATGATTTGCGGGCAGGGCAGACTGCTAGCCAAGGCACATTATCAATGGAATTGACAAATCTATCAAACCATTGAAATCGTTAAGTTTATCGGAGCGCTGGCGCGGCTCGCAGCTTGGAGCAGATCACTTTGACGGTACTTTTGACGGTGTTTTTCGTACCGACAGAGCATTCTAAAAAGTACCGTCATTCGTTTTTAGGGTTTGACGGTACTTTTCTGTGTGTCAACGCTTTGAAATATATAACGAAAATGCCCCGTAGCATGACATTTCCGCGCTGACGGTACTTTAGTTATCGACATACATAGTTTCGGCTTTGGCTGCGGTACCGATCGATGTTCCGGACCCGATCGCATGTCATCGGATGGCACCGTCGCATCACCTATCAAATGTTGTCCCGACTGCTGCCGGATCTGCAATGAAGAGAAGCGTCGAACGCATCCAGGCGGGAGCGTGGACCGCGGTAGATGCGAGCGTCTTTTATCGTTGGGAGAAAGATGAGGTGCCGCGATCTGTGCAGGCTCGGCCGCGCGCGCCGGCGCAATATGACGAAGCGCCTGGACCACGGTCCCGGCCAAGCTGCCCGGAGCAATCAAATGCTTATCCGCCCGCGTGGTCGTTGCCACCGTGCGCGGCGATGAACATGGCGACGGCCGACCGGCAATAAGATTCGATTTCGTTGTCGTCCTCTGCTCTCGCCTGATCGAAGCGTGCGATAATCAGGAGATCGGATCCTTTGAAAAGCGCGGCAAACAAGCGGGCAGACCGGAGAGGATCGGGCACGTTCAGAACCGCCTTCGCGTGCAACTGGCGCAACAGGGCCTCGATTTGGGCGATGACATGGGCGGGGCCGGCTTCATAGTGGAGCTTGCTCAACGACTTTTGACTCGTCCTGTCGGCCATGACCATGGCTTCGACACTGCGGACGTCCGGGCGCAACAGCGTGCGAAGCAGGGATGATCCCACCGCCATGAGCTGCTCTTCGGCCGAACCGTCGACGCCTTCAAAAAGGGCCTGTGGTACAAACTGATGGCAGCGGGCCGCAAAGGCCGCGCTGAACAGCGCCTCTTTGTTCTCGAAGTGCCGATAGATGCTGAGCTTGGATATCTTCGCTCGCTGGGCGACCTTGTCCAATGTCGTCGCTTGAAAACCCAATTCCGCAAAGAGTTCGCCCGCGGCGTCGACTATCGTTTGGCCAAGCGTCTCGTTGGCGGGCCGGCCGCGCCGGGCCTGACTATTTTCGCGCACGACAATTCCAGTCCTTGACAGTATCCTAATTCTTGAATTACGATACCATGTAGTATCTGAAATGTGCAAGCCAGGCCCAGCCCAACCACAACACGGAGCCCATCACCATGGATGACGTCATCATCATCGGCGGCAGCTTTGCCGGTCTCGCCGGCGCCCTGCAGCTCGGCCGTGCCCGCCGCAAGGTCACCGTGCTCGATACCGGCCTGCCGCGCAACCGCTTCGCCGGCCACTCGCATGGTCTGCTCGGCCACGATCACAAGCCACCGCTGGACATCCTGGCCGAGGCGCGGCAGCAGCTGGCGCGCTATCCCACGATCAGGCTGGTCAATGCCCGGGCCGACAGCGTCTCCGGCGCCATCGACGATTTCTCCGTCCTCACTGGCGATGGCGAAAGCCTTGGGGCGCGCCGCCTGATCCTGAGCTATGGCGTCGCCGACCAGATGCCTGATGTTCCGGGCTTTGCCGAAGGCTGGGGCACGTCCATCGTGCCCTGCCCCTATTGCGACGGCTTTGAAGTCGCCGGCCAGCATTGGGGCCTCGTCTGGTCCGGCCCGCAGTCGCACAATCAGGTCAGGCTGTTCCACGATTGGACCGACAGGTTGACGCTCTTCGCCGATGGTCACGACATTCCGCCCGATATCCGGGCCGATTTGGCGCGTCGCAACATACCTGTCGTCGAGGGCCGGATCACCGAGATCGCCCGTCACGGGGGCCATAGCGCCACCGTCAAGCTCGATACCGGCCCCGATGTCGCGGTCGACATCCTGTTCGCGCATCCGCGCAACAAGCCGTCCGCAAGCCTGCATGAATCACTGGGCCTCGCCACGGTCGATACGCCCCTCGGCGTCGCCCTCAAGGTCGACGAGCGCCGCGAAACCAGCATGCCCGGCATCTACGCCGCCGGCGACCTCGCCAACCCCCTCATGCCCTCGGTCACCACGGCATCATGGCAAGGCGCGATGGCGGGTATCTTCGCCCAGCAGTCGATGCTGGTTTGAAAGCACAGATTGGAGGATGAGCATGGCCGTCGAACCGGACAGCGCGGGTGTGCGCTTCCCTCCGCCCTTCGTCTATCTGGGAGCGCTGCTGTTGGGGCTGGCGGCGGAGCGGTTCGTCACTCTGCGCTCTTTCGGCATCGACTGGCGGTTGCTGGTCGCGACGGGCGCGCTGCTGTTCGTTGCCGGCGCGGCGATGATGCTTGCGGCGGCGGGGCTGTTCCGGCGGCTGGGTACCAACGTTCCGCCGTCGCAGCCAACGACCCTCATCGCAACGACCGGTCCCTATCGGTGGACCCGCAATCCCATGTATCTCGGCATGGCGCTTATCTATGCCGGCCTTGCGATCGGCTTCGACGGGCCGATCGCCTTAGCCTTGCTCCCGTTGGTGCTGATCGCGATCCAGACGCAGGTGATCGCCCGCGAGGAGCGCTATCTCGAAGCGAAGTTCGGCGACGACTACCGCCGCTACAAGGCCGAGGTTCGCAGCTGGCTCTGACTATTCCGCCGCTGCCGCCTGCGAGGCCTTCTGAGCACCGGCTTCCTTGCCGCGACCCCCTCCGGGAAGAAGTTCAGCAAGTGGAGGGCGCGACATTGCACCTTGAACCGTGCTGTCGCGCCCTCGGAGCGGGTGGGTCTTGAGGTGTCCAGTTTATGCTGCCGGGAGTGTCCAGTTTGCACTGCCAGCGGTATCCGTTCACCTAGACGGAGAGGCATGGCGCTTGGATGACGCTGGCGCGGCGGGTCGCGTTGTAGCGCGCGCTGTGCTATGAAAGTTAGCGACGGTACTTTCTTCGTTCGCTGTGAAACCCACCTGAGTTGCCCAAAGTGGGTCCGGAAGGCGATCGACTTCGATAGATACCGAAACCGCACAGAATTTTCGTGCTATTTTTCCCTTTGAAATCAGACTGTAACGTTTTGACGGCCCATGGGTCGGCTTCTTGCGCGGCAACGAGTAAAAAACCTAGTTATATCAGTGGCCTAACTAGATTTAGAACAATCGAGTGGGAGTGAGGCGACTCGGCGGCCATATCGTAGGTTGAAAGATTCGGTAGGCCCTCTGCTCTTCGCTATAGTTGATCAAGGTCAGGGTGCTCTCTTCGTTTCAATTTGGATGCGGTCGCTCGGCAAGCAAATAGAGTTCGAGTTTGCGGGGTACTCTGGCGCACTATGGAGTGCAATTGGGAGGCTCTCAGCCCTTCAGACGTCGCCGAACGAGGGCGCGGTTAGATCCAGCCGATAGGCGATGACCTGCTTGTCACCCGACGCCCTTTCCAAGGTGAAGATATCAGATGCGAGCAGGTCCTATCTGGGGCAGCGGACAAAGCCGCTTCTCTCATACTGGTGGCACGCGACCTTCATAACGGCGGCCGTATGGATGCTCACGAGCGCCACGACGGCTGGGCGCCTTGAGGCATCTATTCAAAAGCAGACGGCCGAACCCGCGGCCGCGCATCTCCGGATGGGCCGCAAGCGTGCGGTCGCCCCCCCAGCCATTGCGGAAGGCCAGCCCTTGCGCACGCTCGTTTCCATCGATTCATGGAGAGTCGCAGCGACGGGAGCCTGCGTAGCCCAACAGATATTCACAAATTTGCTCACGCGACCTGCGGAGTTGTTCTACAATCTCTGGGCAGGCCCTATGACAAGGACGGCGAAGTCGCCTCCAAGGGCAAGGTCGATGACATGCTGATGGTGAGACTGAAGGAGCACGACTTCTTCAAGGGGCCGATCCCGCGGAGCGCCTGGCGTCTCGACTTCGGCTCCTCCTGTCACGAGCGTAACCGAATATGCGGCTTAAGGAGTCGAGCCAACCCGGCCTTGATGGAGGATCGGCGGAAGGACAGGCTTACGGCTCGAAGACCACAACTGTCAGGAGGGGAACCGCCAGGCGAAAGACACGGCTAGCCTACCGTCTCCGGGCCCAATGATATCTACGTCCTTGAAAAGGCATTGGAATCAATGACACCAGGGTGAGCGAACCAACAAAGGGAGGAAACCAATGTACCACGTTGAAAAAGTTTTGAGCCCACTCCTTCTTGGCGCAATGGCCATGGCCGGCGTCGCGGCGAGCGGGCCTGCGGCAGCGCAGAAAATGTATGACGGCGTCACGGTCAGGATCATGACCCGACCCGGACCGGTTATTGCCCAGCGTCTTGTCGAGCGCGGCAAGGAATTCACCGGGATGACCGGGGCGAAGATCGAGGTCGCCGAGGTCCCGTTCGCGGAGCTGTTCCAGAAACTTCTCACCGACTGGGCGACCGGCACCAACTCCATCGATGTCGGCGTCTTTGCTTCGAGCTGGGCGCCCGAATATGTCGACGCCGGTCTACTCCAGGACCTGACCGACTATGTCGCGCAGGACACCAAGATCGAAATCAACGACATTGCTCCGTTCTTCCGCGAATATAACCAGAAGGTCGGCGGCAAGACCTACCTGATCACCGTCGATGGCGACTTCCAGATGGTCTATTACCGCAAGGACATTCTGGACCAGATGGGCTTGAAGCCGCCGCGCACGTGGGACGAGTATCATGCGGTTGCTGCTGCGACCGACGGCAAGGACCTGAACGGCGACGGCACGCCGGATTTCGGCTCTTGCATGTTCAAGAAGCGGAACGCGCAGTCATACTTCGCCATCATGTCGATCGCTGCCGCCTACGTTCAGACTCAGGGCACCTCTGAGGGCATGTTCTTCGATCCCGCGACCATGAAGCCCTTGGTCAATAACGAAGCCTGGGCTGAGGCCTTCAAGATCTACAAGAAGAACGGCGAATACGGACCACCCGATGAGCTCAACCACGACATCGGTGACACCCGGGCACTCGTCACGACTGGTCGCTGTGCATTGGCCATCGACTGGGGCGACATCGGCCCCCTGTCTCTCGACCCAGGCGGCGAGGCCATCAAGAACAAGATGGGCGCCACCGTCATGATGGGCACCAAGAAGGTGCTCGACAAGGCCACCGGCAAGCTCGTCGACTGCGATGCCACCCGTTGCCCGCATGCGATCGACGGCATCAACTACTCGCCGTTCGCGGCGTTCGGTGGCTGGACTGGCGGGATCAACGCCAAGGCTGACGACAAGGTGAAACAGGCCGGCTATGACTTCCTGTCCTACATGAACCAGGCGGCCCAATCGAATGTCGACGTGACGATCGGCTGGACTGGTTACAACCCGTACCGCAACTCGCAGCTAGACAATCTCGAGCCGTGGATCAAGGCCGGGTTCACGGAGGAGTCAGCCAAGAACTATCTTGGCGCCATCAAGGACAGCCTGAACAACCCGAACATGGCCTCGGACCTCAAGATCCCGGGGACCGCCGAGTATCAGGGTGTCGTGCTTGACCGCGAGCTCGCTCGCTTCCTCGCCGGCGAGATCACGGCTGAAGAGGCGGTGGCGAACGTCGAGACCGGCTGGGAAGAGATCACAGAGCGTTTCGGCCGGGACGAGCAGAAGAACCTGTACAAGTCTTCGCTCGGCATCACAAACTGAGGGTTGAGGGTCAGTGACCTCCGGTACCGGAGCAACGACAACCAGTCGGCTGGGGCGTGTCGCCCCGGCCGGCCTCAATGCTTCCGTCACGACGAGGGCGAGGCTGAACGAGTGGCTCGCCCGCCAGTCGCGCCAGCTTTTCATCGCTCCCGCCGTGATCATGATTCTCATCTTCTCAGTGTTCCCGACGATAGCGTCGCTGGTGCTCGCCTTCTCCAACATCCGCCTCAGGGCCGGTTCCTATCAGGTCCAGTTCGTCGGCCTGAGGAACTTCCGGAAGCAGTTCTTCGGCACCGAGCAGTTCCATTTCCTCGGGACCTTCACCAGCATCAGCCTGCTCGGCTGGATCGTCACGATCGCGAGCGCGGCCAGCCTCATCTGGTGGCTCTACCGCTATGCCAAGCGAGACTTCACGATCCTCGGCTTTATTGGCCGGCTGATCACCGCCAGCATGGGATTCGGACTGGCGCTTCTCTTTTCCGCGACGCTGTTCAGCGGCAATCCGTTCGGCACGCTCGGCGTGACCATCTTCTACGTGATCGTCGGGTGCACCATCCAGTTCCTGATCGGCCTTGGCCTCGCCGGTCTTTGCGCACAGCCGATCAAGGGCCGGACCTTTTTCCGCGTCGTCTTCTTCATCCCCTTGATGATCACGCCGATCGGCATCGGCTACAGCTTCCGCATGCTGGCGGACACGACCAAGGGTCCGTTCTCGCCGGTTTGGCAGTGGATCGGCCTCGGTGACTTCGGCTGGGCTAACCATGCCTGGACTGCCCGCTTGTTCATCGTGATCGGCGATTCCTGGCAGTGGATCCCGTTCATCTTCGTCATCCTGCTTGCGGCGCTTGAGAATGTTTCCCGTGATCAGGTGGAGGCCGGCCAGGTCGACGGTGCCAGCGGTTGGCAGGTGTTCAAGGAAATAACCTGGCCGCAAATTGCGCCGGTTGCCGCCACGGTGATGCTGATCAGGATCATCGAGGCCTTCAAGCTTGTCGACCTCCCCAACATCATGACGTCCGGAGGCCCCGGCATCGCGACCGAGTCAATGACGCTTCATTCATTCTTTGCATGGCGGGCGCTGAACCTCGGGGATTCTGCGGCGATCGCCTACCTGCTTCTGTTCGTGACGGTGGTGTTGTGCGTCTCCTTCTTCAATCTCCTCGTCCTCAAGCGATTGAGGCCGGCATGATCACGCAAAACATCCGGATGTCACCCCGGAGATCCCTGCTCAGGCGGTGGTTCGAGCCGAAATCAATCAAGAAGATGGCGCCGGCCACGGCCGTCATCGTCTACGGCCTTCTGATCCTTTGGGCGGTGTTTGTCCTGTTTCCGCTCTATTGGCTCCTGATCACGTCGTTCAAGTTGCCAGCCGACGTCAACGCCGGCCCGGTCTACCTGCCCTGGATCGACTTCACGCCGAGCCTGCATGCATGGCGCGAGTTGTTCGTCTTCGATTACGAGGACACGCTGAGGGCCTACATCAACTCGATCATCATCGCGCTTCTCGCCACAGTCCTTTGCGTCACCATCGGCTCGATGGCCGCCTATGCCTTGGGGCGTATTCAGTACAAGCCCAAATTCGCGACGATCGTTCTCTTCGTTCTCTGCTTGGTCGCGATGGCGGTGGTGGTCGGCCGTTGGGGGGTCGATTGGCGCCTGTCGCTTGCCGTCGCGCTCGCGGTCTTCTTCGTTCTCGCCCGCGCCGTTGGTCGCCATTTCAAGGCCACGCTGGGGAATGGAGATATCCTCTTCTGGATGATCTCGCAGCGCATCCTGCCGCCGATCGTCGCCGTTATTCCGATCTACATGATGTTTCAGAGCGTTCGGCTGCTCGACACCCACATCGCGCAGATCCTGGCCTACGCGGTAGTCAACCTGCCGATCGTCGTTTGGCTGATGCACGACTTCTTCGTCACCATTCCGACCGACCTCGACGAGAGCGCGCAGCTCGACGGCGCCACCCGCTTTACCACCTTCGTCGAGATCATTCTGCCCTTGGCGAAGCCCGGTCTCGCAGCGACGACGCTGCTGGTGCTGATCCTGTGCTGGAACGAGTATCTGCTGTCGCTGTTCCTTTCGACGTCCAATGCGCAGACCATGCCTATCCTGGTCGCCGCCATGAATGCGGGCGAGCGCGGCATCCTGTGGTGGAGCATGGCGGTGGTCATCATCGTCATGATCTTTCCGGTCGTACTGATGGCGCTCGTCCTTCAGCGCTTCATTTCCAGGGGGATACTGTTGGGGGCGGTGAAGGGATGAACGTGGAAGAGAGGGGCATCGACACCGGTCATCGAGCGCAGCGGCTGTCGCTGCGCGGTCTGAACAAATCGTTCGGTGCGGTGCACGTCGTCAAGGATCTCAGTATCGACGTTGCGCCGGGAGAGTTTCTGGTGCTGCTCGGGCCCTCCGGTTGCGGCAAGACCACCGGGCTTCGGATCATAGCCGGCCTGGAAACCGCCGATTCGGGCCAGGTGGTGCTCGGCGATACCGACGTCACCGACATGCTGCCGAAGTACCGCGACGTGGCGATGGTGTTCCAGTCCTATGCCCTCTATCCGCACAAGACCGTCGCCGAGAACATTGATTTCCCGCTGAAGGTCCGTGGTGTGTCGAAGCAGGAGCGGGAGCTCGCCGTCCGCGACGCTGCTGCGCAGGTCCATATGGAGGATCTCCTCGACCGCTACCCGCGCCAGCTGTCCGGCGGCCAGCGTCAGCGCGTGGCCCTGGCAAGGGCCATCGTGCGACGGCCCTCGGCCTTCCTGATGGACGAGCCGCTTTCCAACCTCGATGCGAAGCTCCGCGGCTTCATGCGCGCAGAGCTCAAGCGCATGCAGCACCAGCTCGGGGTGACCACCGTCTACGTCACCCACGATCAGGTCGAGGCCATGACCCTTGCGCATCGCGTTGCGATCATGGACCGCGGTGTGCTGCAGCAGATCGGCACCCCTCGCGAGGTCTATGATCGCCCGGCGAACCTGTTTGTCGCCGGTTTCATCGGCTCGCCGCCGATGAACTTCCTGCGCGGGCGGATCGAGAACAATCGCTTCGAGAGCCAAGGCGTGAGCCTGCCGGTGGCACCAGATAAGGAAACCATGGCCAAGGATGTGGTTATGGGCTTCCGCGCGGAAGACGCCGACATCGTCAAGCCCGGCGCTGGTCTGTTCGATGCTACGGTCTACGCCGCCGAGCCTACCGGCGACGTGACGTTGGTCACGCTCGTGGTGGGCAAGGAGAGCCTGTCGGTCAAGATGCCGAAGGATTACGACATCGACTTCGACAAGGCTGTCGCCGTGCACTTTCCGCTCGATCGAGGCTTTCTGTTCGACGCCCATTCAGGTGTGCGCCTGGCGGCCCGGCTCGTGTCCGTATCCTGACCGATTCTTGCAGGCTCCAAGCCTGCACCTGGTGAACTAGTCTAAGTGCCAGGCGTTGACGGCTACCCTTGGCGTCAAAACCTACACCCTCGATTCGGTGCCCATCCGGATCTTCGATCCGGCCAAAAGGCTAAGTTTTCGACGGTCGTTCTGACGGTCTCAAAAAATCTGAAAAAATATTCCTATTTAAATTGCTGGGATATAATGGAGTAGCTGGAAAGACCTGCGGAGTTCGGCGAAACCGCCATATTTGCTGGAAAAGCATAGGTTATCCGCGATCTTGTTGAATCCATCATCAATTGGGCCTCGGATACGGGCCGGGGAACCTACCGTCAGGTGAATCAGCGTGCTGATGGTATTTCCAACGGCCTAAGCTTTGAAACTATGAGAAAAAATGCAGTTCAAGGAGCCATGTCTGCTCTGACCGTATTTTACGCAAGTGCATGGTATTCTGGTTGCCGCGGTCGATCACAGATCAAGGCGACCGCAGGCCGCGGCGCGCCTGAAGCTCCTTCGGAGCTACGGCCACGAGCGCAATTGGTTGGCGGTGAGCCTAGTTGGTCTTCAACTGGCCAACGCGGTTTTCGGCAATCCAGCGAGCGGCAAGCACCAATGCGCCCATGCTGAAATCCTTGCCGTGCTTGGTCACCATTTCTTCCGACAGTTTGGCGAGCCGTTCGAAAAATTCGTCCTTGCTCTCATCCTCGGGGGTGGCTTCGGTTTGCATTATTTCCTCCTGTTGCATGCGCCCTGCCTTTGCGGCGGCGCTCTCGGCTGATCAATGAGCATCGGCGACGGCACGGCGACCCTGTAGCAGGCGGCGGTTTGTGTGAGCCAATCATGAAGGCCTACCGCCAGGAAGCACTGGCGCCTGAGCACGCAAGTCGGACTTGAAATATGAAGGCGCGCGGCGCACGATGACGCAGAAATGCACCAAGAGGGAGATGGGGCGGAGGGCTGGAGCGTAGCAGCGCTTGGAGGAAGCCATGAACGTCAAATCGATTCTCGAGGATAAGGGTCGAGCCGTCGAGACGATCGGCCCGAACGAGATGCTCGCCGTGGCGATCAACAGGCTCGCCGAACACAGGATCGGCGCACTGGTCGTTACCAATGGTGATCGCAAGGTGGTCGGCATCGTGTCCGAGCGCGACGTCGTCTGCGCCTTGGACAAGCATGGGGCTGCGGCGCTGGAGCAGAGTGTCCGTCACGCAATGACCGCCAAGGTCAAGCTCTGCACCGAGAACCACACGGTCAACCAGGTCATGGAGATCATGACCACAGGCCGCTTCCGCCACCTGCCCGTGGTGAAGAACGGCCAACTCGACGGCATCGTCTCGATCGGCGACGTGGTGAAGAAGCGCATCGAGGAGGTCGAGCACGAGGCCGAAGAGATTATTCACTACATCTGGGCGGGGTAAGCTCGCCAAAGGCCCGCCGTCTGGCCGCGACGTCCTTTTTTCAGGTTTTCAGGGTTTCTGATCCCGTGCCGAACCTCCTTCGGCAGCCTGAATAACGGATAAGCAGGCTGCGGGATCGCACACCGTATCAGATACTGAGACTTGGGCATACGTAGCGCCAAACCATGTAATCTTGAGAAAAATCCGATACTAGGGCACAATTTGTAGACGCATCTGAAGTGCGCAGCTATCTCAAAGCCGGCCGTCTTGCGCCGAGGGACAGATCGCGGCGGAGGGTTGGCGTCGATGGATCAGGCGTTCTTTCTTCTGTTCGCTGCGGCGTCCGTGATCACGGCACTGACCGTGGTCCTGGCGCGGAATCCGGTTCACAGCGCATTGGCGCTGATGGCGTGTTTCCTGCAGATCTCGGCAATCTTCGTGTTGCTCGAGGCACCGTTGCTCGCTGTCATCCAGATCTTCGTCTATGTCGGCGCAATCATGGTCCTGTTCCTGTTCGTGATCATGATGATCGATGTGCGCGAAGCGGTGTTGCAGCGGTTCTTGCCGGGCGGCAACCTGCCGGCTCTGGTGCTGCTCGTCCTGCTTGGGGTCGAGATGCTTGTACTGGTGCTCTGGAGCGACCGCTTTTCGGTCACGGAGCCCGTCGCGATGCGCGGCGGCGATCAGATCAGGCAGCTCAGCATGACACTTTTCGCCGACTATCTCCTACCGTTTGAAGCCGCCTCCGTGATCTTGCTGGCGGCCCTAGTCGGCGCCATCGTGCTGGCGCGGAAGGAGCAGGGGTGATGGTTCCGCTCTGGTGGTATATTTTGCTCGGAGTGGTCCTGTTCGTGATCGGAGCGGCGGGCGTGCTGCTCAGGCGCAACATCCTGGTCGTGCTGATGTCGCTGGAGTTGCTGCTCAACTCGGTCAACATCAATTTCATCGCTTTCGGGCGTTACTACGACGATTTCCGCGGGCAGATCTTCGCGATCTTCGTCATCGCAATCACCGCGGCGGAGGTTGCGGTCGCCCTCGGGATTCTGGTCGCCCTCGTGAGGAACAAGTC